>JAXDGQ010000102.1:0-2983 GCA_034664965.1 Solirubrobacteraceae bacterium
CGCGGTGGCCCGCGATCGCGCGGCCCACCAGTTCCTCGTTGGTCAGCGGCCCGTACAGCTGCGCCGTGTCGATGAAGTCGATCCCGAGCTCGAGCGCGCGCTGGATCGTCGCGATCGCCTCGCCTTCGTCGGTGGACCCGTAGAAGGCCGACATCCCCATACACCCGAGCCCGAGGGCGGAGACCTGCAGTCCGGCGAGTTTGCGCTGCTTCATCTTCGATCCGCCTTTCGTGTGGGTTGGGCTTCCAGACTACGACGCAGGCGTCAGGCCTCAGGCCTCGGCGCCAGCGGTGACGCGCCGCAGCGAGGCGAACCCCTCGTCCAGCAGATCGATCAGATCCGCCTTGCCGCCGGCTGCCCCCCAGCTCTGCACCGTGGCCGTCAGAACCGCGAAACCGACGGTCGCGACGAGGCGTGGGGCGGGGTCGCGCAGCGGATCGACGCCCAGGCGCTGGGCGACCCCCTCGGTGAGCACCGCATCCCATGCCTGGTAGTCGGAGCCGGGACGAAGGTCGGGCCCGGACTCGAACAGGCGCATCAGCCCGAGCGTCAGCTCGGGCTCGGCGTTGTAGCCCGCCGCGACCGCCGCCAGCGCTCCGTGGACGGCGTCGAGCGGCGCCTCGCCGGCGGGACGCGCGGCGAGCGCCTCGCGCAGTTCGTCGGCTGTGCGGCGCTTCCAGGCGAGGATCACGTCCTCCTTGCGCGCGAAGTAGCGAAAGAAGGTGCGCCGCGAGACATCCGCGGCGGCGGCGATCTCGTCGATCGTCGCGCCGTCGAAGCCGCGTTCGGCGAACAGACGCAGCGCGGCCTCGGTGATCTGCTCGTGTCGGCGCAGCTTGTTGCGCTCGCGCAGCCCCGCGGTCATAGCCCGAAAGTATATCTGGAGTGCCATTTGGCACCTCACTTGCCAACTGGCATCCCTAGTGCCATAATGCTCGGCTCCCCCCCACCACGCGATTTGAGGATGCTCGACATGCACGCACTTCCCGATCAACGAGGCCGCACAGCGGTCATCACCGGCGCCAACAGCGGAATCGGACTCGAGGCCGCCCGAGAGCTCGCGCGCGCGGGTGCGCACGTGGTCATGGCATGCCGCGACACGACAAAGGGCGACGCGGCGGCACACGCCATCCGCAAGGAGCTGCCGAGCGCCGAGCTCGAGGTCGCGGCGCTCGACCTCGCGTCGCTGGACTCGGTGCGCGCATTCGCCGGGCGCTACCCGCACGAGCGCCTCGACCTGCTGATCAACAACGCCGGCGTGATGGCGCCGCCCTACACCAAGACGATCGACGGCTTCGAGTTGCAGTTCGCCACCAATCATCTCGGGCACTTCGCGCTGACCGGGCTGCTGCTGGACAAGCTGCTGGCCACACCGCGCGCGCGCGTCGTGACGGTCAGCAGCACGGCGCACAAGATGGGGCGCATCGACTTCGAGGACCTGCAGAGCGAGCGCTCCTATCGCCGCTGGGGCGCCTATGGCCAATCGAAGCTCGCAAACCTCCTGTTCTGCTTCGAGCTCGACCGCCGGCTGCAGGCGACCGACGCCGATCTGCTGAGCGTCGCTGCGCACCCGGGCTACTCCGCGACCAACCTGCAGTTCGCCGCAACTCCCTCGCGGATCGAGCGGCTCGCATCGGTGGTGCTCAACCGCGTCTACGCGCAGAGCGCCGAGCGCGGCGCGGCGCCGACGCTGTACGCCGCCACCGCGGACATCCCCGGTGGCTCGTTCGTCGGCCCCGACGGCTTTCAGGAGATGCGCGGAGAGCCGAGGATCGTCAAATCCACGCGCGCGGCCCGCGATCCCGAGACGGCGCTTCGCCTGTGGGCGCTGTCCGAGCAGCTGACCGGTGTTCACTTCTCACCCGTCGCCGGCGCGGCGCCGTCGCTCTCGGCGAGCTGAACGGTCGGCGCCCGCGCTAGGGCTGATAGGGCGGCGCCTCGCCCCAGCCCCAGCGGGGGACGGGGGCGTGCGCCACGACCTCGGCGCCGGGGCGTGAGTTGTGCTGCGCGAGCCTCGTGCCCCACTCTAGGTAGGCGACGAACGCCGAGCGGAACTCCGGGTCCCCGGGCAGCTCGGCGTCGTCGGCGGCGAAGCCCATCAGCGAGGCGAAGCGCAACCTCTGCTCGGGCGTGATCGCGAGGTCGTGATGCTTGGCGAGCATGCGCTCGTACCCGCCGAGCTCCTCGGTGTACCGCGACGGGCCCCCGAATACCTCACACCACCAGGCGATCACGTGCAGCCGGTGCTCCTCGGCGACCCCGCCCCCAAACAAAGGCGACAACAGGGCGTCGGCTTCGACCCGGTCGTAGAAGGCGTTGATCAGCCGCACGAACGCGGCTTCGCCGCCTGCCCAGTCGTACAACGAAGGCACGCGAGCATCGTAGCCGGGGCCGTAGGCGCGGCTCGCGCGCCACGGCTGCCCTATGCCTCCTGGCCGCCCCCGCATGAGAAGGGACCGGTCACGCTCGCCAGCGGCAGTTCATCAACCGAGCTACGAGGGCTCCTGCGGGTGCTCGCCGCCGCTCGCCAGGGCCCGCTGGCACCAGGCCACGTCGTGCCAGGCGCCGAGCTTGAAGCCGATGCGGCGGTAGGTGCCAACCGGCTCGAACCCCATGGCCTCGTGCAGCCCCACGCTCGCGTCGTTGGGCAGGGTCATGCCGGCGACGGCGATGCGAAAACCGCGAGCGGCCAACCTTGTGAACAGCTCCTCGTAGAGCGCACGCCCACCACCCGTGCGCCTGCGGCCGAGCTCGAGGTAGACGCTGACCTCGCACGCCCATCGATAGGCCGGTCGCGAGTGGAAGGGTCCCCCGTAGGCATAGCCGACGACGCGCCCGTCGTGCTCGAGAACCAGCCAGGCGTGGTCGCGTGAGGCCGACGCGATCCTTCTCGCCATCTCGGCCGGTGCCGGCGCGACGGTCTCGAAGGTGACGGCCGTGTCGGTCACGTATGGCGCATAGATGGCCGCGCACTCGGAGGCGT
>JAXDGQ010000103.1:0-9916 GCA_034664965.1 Solirubrobacteraceae bacterium
TGCGGGCCGCGACCGAGGGTCGCGGGGTGGACGCGTGCATCGACGCGGTCGGCGACCCCCGCGCGCTGGAGCTGGCCATCCGCCTGACGCGCAAGTGCGGCACGGTGCAGGCGATCGGCGTCTACGCCGAGCGCTGCGAGGTGCACATGGGTCTGTTTTGGATCAAGGCGCTGGGCATGCGCTCGGGCCACGCCAATGTGATCGGCCACGTCGACCAGGTGCTCGCGCTGATGTCCAGCGGCCGGCTGGACCCGAGCGCGCTGGTCACGCACCACATGAGCCTCGAAGAAGCGCCTGACGCATACGCGCTGTACGACCGCCGCGAGGCACTTAAGATCGTGCTCAAACCATAGGGACGTTTACAAGGAGCCGCCATGACAGCCGCCGCCGACACAGCCTCCGCATTGCCCGATGCGCTCGGATCCGCTGCACGCGAGTTCCTCTCGCGCCCCCAGCGGCTGCTGATCGGCGAGGAGCGCCTCGACGCTGCCGACGGCGCCACGTTCGCCACGCTCGATCCTTCCAGCGGGCGAGAGATCGCGACGGTCGCACAGGCCGGGGCCGAGGATGTGCAGCGCGCGGTCGCCGCGGCGCGCACGGCGCTGCAGGAGGGCCCGTGGGCGAGCATGCCGGCGAGCGGGCGCGAGCAGCTGATGCATGCGCTCGCGCAGGCGATCGAAGACCACGACCAGGAGCTCGCCGAGCTCGAGTCGCTGGACAACGGCAAGCCGGTCGGCCTGGCCAAGTACGTCGACGTGCGCGGCGCGGCGGCGCACCTGCGCTACTACGCCGGCTGGCCGACGAAGATCGAGGGCGGTGTGCTGCCGGTCAGCGCGCCGAACATGCTCTGTTACACGCGCCGCGAGCCGGTCGGCGTGTGCGGGCAGATCGTGCCGTGGAACTTTCCCTTGCTGATGGCCGCGTGGAAGCTCGGCCCGGCGCTCGCGGCCGGCTGCACGAGCGTGCTCAAGCCGGCCGAGCAGACGCCGCTGACTGCGCTGCGCGTCGGCGAGCTGGCGTTGGAGGTGGGCTTCCCCCCGGGCGTGCTCAACGTGATCACCGGAGATGGGTCGACCGGCGCGGCGCTCGTCGACAGTCCGGGCGTGGACAAGATCGCCTTCACGGGCTCGACGGCCGTCGGACGCGAGATCGGCGCCAAGGCGGGGCGCGCGCTCAAGCGCGTGACACTCGAGCTCGGCGGCAAGTCCCCCAACGTGATCCTCCCCGACGCTGACATCCAGGCCGCGATCAAGGGCTCCTTCCAGGGGATCTACTTCAACTCCGGACAGGCCTGCAACGCCGGCTCGCGGCTGTTCGTGCCGGCGGAGAGCTTCGACCAGGTGATGGGCGCGCTGGCCGAGGCGGCCAACGCGGCGCAGCTGGGCCCCGGCCTGGATCCGGACACGCAGCTCGGCCCGCTCGTCTCGGCCGAGCAGCGCGACCGCGTGATGAGCTACATCGACTCGGGCCGAGAGCAGGGAGCGGAGCTACTCGCCGGGGGCGAGACGGCGCTGGCCGACAGCGGCGGCTACTACGTCGCCCCAACGCTGTTCAGCACGACCTCCGACGAGCTGAAGATCGCCCGCGAGGAGATCTTCGGCCCGGTGCTCGTGGCCTCGCCGTACGACAGTCTGGAGGAAGTCGCCCAGCGCGCCAACGACGGCGAGTACGGGCTCGCCGCGGGCGTGTGGACGCGCGACATCTCAAGCGCCCACAAGCTGGCGGCGATGCTGCGCGCCGGCACGGTGTACGTCAACACCTGGGGCAACGCCGAGCCGCCCGCGCCGTTCGGCGGCTTCAAGGCCTCGGGCCTGGGGCGCGAGCACGGGCGCGACGGCCTCGACGCCTATCTGGAGACGAAGACCGTCTGGACAGCCTTGTGAGCCGCGCGGCGTCGTGAACGTCGCCGCGCACAGCGAACTTCGCCCAGCACGCACACGCACCGCCCAGTGGGCGACGCCGCTCGCGGCGGCGTGCGCCCTGCTGCTGTTGGCAGCGACTGCCGAGATCGTCCTCGACGGCGCCGTCGGGCACTCTCCGCTGATACCCAAGTCGCCGCCGATCGCCGGCTGGCTCTCGGGCATCGGCGAGCGCCTGGGCTTCCGCGTCTTCCTGATCGCCGTGTTGGCCTTCGCGGCCGGCTACGCCGGGCTCTGCGCGCTTGGGCGCAGCGTCTCCAAACGCTGGGCGATCGCACTGATTGCCGTGCTGCACGCGATCGTGTTCCTCGGGCCGATCCTGCTCTCGACCGACGTCTTCAGCTATATCGCCTACGCGCGCATGGGCGTCGAACACGGGATCAATCCCTACCAGCACGGGCCTATCGCGATCGCGCACGATCCCGTTTACCACTACGTCGGGCCAGACTGGAAGCTCGTGGCGACGGCGTACGGCCCGCTCTACACGCTGCTCTCCTATCCCTTCGCGCCGCTCGGCGTGGAGGGGGCGCTGTGGGGGATGAAGGTACTCGCGATGCTCGCCAGCGCGGGGACGCTCGCGCTCGTCTGGCGCTGCGCGCGCCTGCGCCAGCTCAACCCCGTCACGGCGATCCTGCTCGTGGGCGCAAATCCGCTGTACGTGATCTATTGCCTGGGCGGCGCGCACAACGACCTCGTCATGCTGCTGCTGATGATGGCGGCCGTCAGCCTCACGTTCGCCGGCCGCGACGCGCCGGCGGCGGCCGTGGTGGTGGTGGGTGCGCTCGTAAAGGCCACCGTCGCGGCACTGCTGCCGTTCATGATCCTCGCCCGGCGCAGCCGCAGGCAGATCATCGGTGCGCTGGGCGCTCTCGGCGTCGGCCTGCTGGTCGGCCTGCTCGCCTTCGGCGTCGATGGGATCAACATCGTCGCCGCGCTCAATCGCGACGCGGCGTTCGTCTCGACCGACAGCTTCCCCAACGAGATCGCCCACCTGTTCGGCAAGCCCGGCGTCTTCCCGATCGATCACGACCTGCTCAAGGGCGCGCTGGTGGTGATCGTGGTGCACCTGATGTGGCGCACCTGGCGCGGCTATGACTGGGTCGCCGCCTCCGGCTGGGCGCTGCTGGCGATCTCGGTGACGAGCACCTGGCTGCTGGCCTGGTACATCCTCTGGCCGCTGCCGCTGGCGGCGATCGCGCGCGACCGCCGCCTGCTCGTAGCGACGCTCGCCGTGCAGGGGCTGTTCGTCGCCCATCAACTGACCCCATTGTTCGCCCCCGTCTCATGAGCGCCGATGCGACACCGCTCAAGCGCGGCTGGCAGCGCCTGCCGCCGGGGCTGCGCCCGCGCGACGCCGATCAGCCGGGCCGCGGTCGCCTGTGGCGCGTCGAGACTATCGTCCTGCTGCTCGCCGGGTTGCTGCTGCTGATCGCCACCGTCAACGATGTCGTGCTCAGCGCGCACACCAACCACCGCCTGGTCGCGGACCTGCGCACGTGGCGCGACTACACCGGCCACAACTACAAGAACGTCTCCGCCGAACAGGACATCCGCAAATACACGACTACCGACGTCGTCTGCGGCAACACCACGCCGGGGCCGCCGAAAGAGCGGATCCAGCTTTGCCTGCAGGTGACCGGGCCGACCGTCGATGGCCTGCGCACGGCCCGCGGGGGCTGGTACCTGCCGCCGAAGGCCGAAAACCTGCACCGCTACCGCTACGGCTGCTTCGGGCCGCCCAAGCGAGACGGGAAGTGCACGCGTTGAGCGCCATCGCCGCGGCCCCGCCGGCGACCGCCGAGAGCGACCGGCGCCTGGCGCCGTGGTGGCCGCTGGCGGGGCTGATCGTGCTGAGCGCCGTCCTGCGGCTGGCCACCCTCGACCAGCAGAGCTTCTGGTACGACGAGGCCTTCACGCCGGTGCACGTCCTGCACGGCGGTCTCGGGGCCACGCTGCGCGCCGTCGTGCACCACGAGAACACGCCACCGCTGTGGTACCTGATCGCATGGGGCGACGCGCGGCTGTTCGGCGACGGGGCGCTCGCGCTGCGGCTGCCCTCAGCGCTCGCGGGCGTTCTCACGGTGCCCGCCGTCTGGGCGATCGGCCAGCAGCTCGCCAGCCGGCGCGTGGCGTTGATCGCGGCGGCGATCGTCGCCGTCAACCCGCTGTTCGTTTGGTACTCGCAGGAGGCCCGCGCGTACGGGCTGTTCGTGCTCATGTCCGCGCTGGCGATGCTGTTCTTCGTGCGTGCCCTGGACGAGCCGACGCCGCGGCGCCTGGCGGCCTTCGCGCTCGCCGGTGCGCTCGCGCTGTTGACGCACTACTTCGCCGTGTTCCTGCTGATTCCAATGGCGCTGTGGCTGTTGCGCGACAGAGCGCGGCGCCCGGCGGCGCTCGCGGCCGTCGCCGCGCTCGCGCTCGTCGGTCTGGCGCTGCTGGCGCTGATCTCAGCGCAAGGCGGTCAGGGCACGCAGTGGATCGGGCGCTGGGCACTGTCCAGCCGCCTGCAGGCGATCCCGCAGTACTTCCTCACCGGGTACTCCGGAGCGTCGCTGGGGC
Source organism: Solirubrobacteraceae bacterium (assembly GCA_034664965.1). Taxonomy (GTDB): domain Bacteria; phylum Actinomycetota; class Thermoleophilia; order Solirubrobacterales; family Solirubrobacteraceae; genus Palsa-744. The sequence continues at coordinate 4,479 of JAXDGQ010000103.1, forward strand.
ATGGCGTCGAGCTGCTGGTCGCCCTGCCGATCCTCGCCGGCGCAGCCCTGGGCGCGTGGCGTCTAGGCGGGCCCCCGGCGCGCGACGACGCCGTGGCGCGATCGCCCGCATCCGGCCCGCACCCGCTGCGCGCGAGCCCCGATCGCCTGCGCCGCGGCGCGCTGATCGCCCTCTCGGTGGCGGCGTGCGGCGTGCTCCTCCCGGTCGCGCTGGCGATCTTCGGCGCGGACTACCTCGCCCCGCGCAATCTCGTCGGCGCGATGATCCCGCTGAGCCTCCTGATCGCCCTCCTGCTGGCAGCGGCCGACATCGACGCGCCAACACGCGAGCCTTCGCGCGGGCGCATCGCGCCCGCTGCGCTGCTTCGCCCGGGCGCGGTGCTCGCCGCGATCATCGTCGCGGCCTTCGCGATCCTGTCGGTCGACGTCGATCTCAGCCCGCGCCTGCAGCGCGGCAACTGGCGCGCCGTCGCACACGCGCTCGGACCGGCCGTCGGCGCGAGGGCGATCACCACGGTCCAGCTCGGCGCGGCGCCGCTGGAGTACTACCTGCATCCGCTGCACAACCTCCCCCGCCACACGAGCGTGCGCGTGAGCGAGATCGACGAGACCGGCTACGCTCCGCTGCGCCACGGAGCCGGGCGCCCGCCCGCGCCGGGATTTCATCTGGTCGCACGAATCGACGTCGACGGGCTGATCGTCTATCGCTTCGTATCCTCGGTCGCGCGCCTCGTGTCGGAGGCCGAGCTGCGGCGTCACGTGATCACGCTCGCCCATCCCGAGGTGCTCGTACCCGCCGCCGATCGGACCGCCGTCCCGAGCCCAGCCAAGGCCTCGCCGCGTGCGGAAATGTCGTCGTCCGATGAAAACATTTAAGTTCCCGCAATGGCGTCGTCGACCGTAGAGGCCCAAAACGAGGCTCAGATGGCGCTGGAGCTCGCCTGCGAGCACCTGCTCTCACTGCAGGATGAGGCCGGCTGGTGGCAGGGCGAGCTGCAGACGAACGTGACGATGGACGCCGAGGACATGCTCCTGCGCGAGTTTCTCGGCGTGCGACGAGCAGACGAGACCGAGCGTTCGGCGGCGTGGATTCGCTCCCAGCAGCGCGCGGACGGAACGTGGGCGAACTTCTTCGGCGGCCCCGGCGACCTGTCGACGACGATCGAGGCCTACTGGGCCCTGCGCCTGGCCGGCGATCGGGCGGACGCCGAGCACATGCGCGCGGCCGCCGAGTTCATCCGCGAGCAGGGAGGCGTGGAGCAGGCGCGCGTCTTCACGCACCTGTGGCTCGCGCTGTTCGGGCTGTGGTCCTGGGACGACGTGCCGGCGCTGCCACCGGAGATCGTCCTGCTGCCCTCGTGGTTTCCGCTGAACATCTACGACTTCGCCTGTTGGGCGCGCCAGACGATCGTCGCCCTGTCTCTCGTGAAAACCCACCAGCCGGCGCGCGAGCTGCCGTTCGACCTCGCCGAGCTGCAGGTCGAGCGCCCGCGGCCCTCGGCTGAGCCCCAGGCCGCGCCGCGAGCGCGCTGGCTGGCCCGCGCCGACCGTATCCTGCGCGCCTACGAACGCCGGCCGCTGCGGCCGTTGCGCCGGATCGCCCTGGCGCGAGCCGAGCGCTGGATCGTGCGTCGCCAGGAGGCCGACGGCTCGTGGGGCGGGATCCAGCCGCCGTGGGTGTACTCGCTGATCGCCCTGCACCTGTCCGGCTATGCGCTCGACCACCCGGTGATGCGCCGCGGTCTCGAGGGCCTGGACGGCTTCATGATCGAGGATCGCGACGACTCGCGCTCGGTCGGCGCACCGCCTGGGCTCAGCCGGCGCCTGGAAGCCTGCCAATCGCCCGTGTGGGACACGGCGCTCGCGCTGATCGCGCTGAGCGACGCCGGCCTGAGCAGCGACCATCCCGCGCTCGCGCGCGCCGCCCACTGGCTGTTGGCGGAGGAGGTCACGGTTCCCGGTGACTGGTCGGTCGCGCGACCGCAGCTGGCCCTCGGCGGCTGGGCCTTCGAGTTCGCCAATGTCAACTACCCCGACGTCGACGACACCGCCGAGGTGGTCCTCGCCCTGCGCCGCGTACAGGCGAGCGAGCGGCTGGACGGAGCCGTCGAGCGCGCGGCGCGCTGGGTGAAGGGAATGCAGAGCTCCGGCGGGGGCTGGGGCGCCTTCGACGCCGAGAACACCCGCACGATGGTGCGCGAGCTGCCGTTCCTGGACTTCGGCGAGGTGATCGACGAGCCGAGCGCCGACGTCAGCGCGCATGCGCTGGAGATGCTCGCCGCGCTCGGGCAGCTCGACACGCCGGCGGCGCGGAGCGGAATGCGCTGGCTGATCGAGCAGCAGGAGGCCGACGGGTCCTGGTTCGGGCGCTGGGGCGTCAATCACGTGTACGGCACCGGCGCCGCCGTTCCGGCGCTGGTCGCGGCCGGCATGGATCGCAACGACCCCTGCATCCAGCGCGCGGTGCGCTGGCTGCTCGAGCACCAGAACGACGACGGCGGCTGGGGCGAGGACGCGCGCTCCTACGACGAGGACGAGTGGATCGGGCGCGGCCCGAGCACCGCCTCCCAGACGGGCTGGGCGCTGCTCGCCCTGCACGCCGCCCGGACAGGCGCCGGGGCGATCGAGCGCGGCGTCGGGTGGCTCGTGGCGACGCAGCGGGCAGACGGCGGCTGGGACGAGCCGCAGTACACCGGCACGGGCTTTCCCTCCGACTACTACATCAACTACCACCTCTACCGGCTCGTCTTTCCGATCATGGCGCTCGGACGCTGCCGGCGATGATGCTGCTCGCCGACGCCGCGCCGAGGGCGCCGAGCGCTCGCGAGGTGATGGCGCGTGCCGAGGGTGAGAACTTCCCCGTCGCCAGCCGGGTCCTGCCGCGCCGCGTGCGCGCTCACCTGCTGGCCGTGTACGGCTTCGCGCGGTTGGTCGACGAACTCGGCGACTCCGCACCGGGGGACCGTCTGGCGGCGCTGGACTGGTTGGAGCGCGAGCTGCAGCGCGCCTACGATGGCCGCCCCGAGCACGCACTGATGGCGCGCCTGGCGGTGACCGTGCGCGAGTGCGCGCTGCCGCGCGAGCCGTTCGAGCGCCTGATCGAGGCCAACCGCGCCGACCAGCGCGTCAGCCGCTATGAGACCTGGCAGCAGCTGCGCGGCTACTGCGCGCTCTCGGCCGACCCGGTCGGCGAGATCGTGCTCGGCATCTTCGGCAAGGCCACGCCCGAGCGGATCGCCCTGTCGGACTCGATCTGCACGGCCCTGCAGCTGGCCGAGCACTGCCAGGACGTCGCCGAGGACTTCGCCGCAGGGCGCGTCTACCTGCCCGCCGAGGACATGCAGCGCTTCGGCGCGACCATCGCCGAACTGGAGCCTGGGCCGACGGGCGCCGGGGGGCGCCGCGAGCCGCTGCACGCCGTGGTCGCCTTCGAGGTCGAGCGCGCGCGATCCCTGCTCGACGACGGCGCGCCGCTGCTGCGCGGGCTGCACGGCCGCGAGCGTCTCGCCGTCGCCGCGTTCGTCGCCGGCGGGCGCGCGGCCCTGGAGGCGATCGAGCGGGCGCGCTACGACGTCCTCTCCGGGCCGCCGCGGGCGTCTGGCTGGCGCAGGCTGCGCGCGCTCGCGGGCGTGCTCTTCAGCCAGCGTCGCCGCGCCGCGACGGGCGCCGCCCCGAGCCGGGCGTGACCGGCCGCGAAGGCCGCGCCGGAGGATGCTCGTGAGCGCTGCGATGGAGACGAGCGAGGCATATGCCCGCTGCGCGGCGATCACCCGCTCGCAGGCCGCGAACTTCTCCTACGGTATCCGCCTGCTCGCGCCCGGGCGCCGCCGCGCGATGTGCGCCGCCTACGCCTTCGCCCGGCGGATTGACGACATCGGCGACGGTCGCCTTCCGCCAGAGCGCAAGCGCGAGCTGCTCGACGAGGCGGCCGAGCAGCTGCGCACGCTCGAACGAACCGGCTCTGCGCTGCACGCCGAGCAGGACCCGGTGATCGTGGCGCTCGCCGATGCGCACCGGCGCTTCTCGCTGCCGCCCGGCGCGATGAGTGAGCTGATCGAGGGCGTGCGCATGGACGTCGACGGCGTGACGTACGAGCGCATCGAGGATCTCGAGGTCTACTGCCGGCGCGTGGCCGGGGCGGTCGGGCGCGTCTGCCTGGCGATATTCGGCACGCGCGCGGGCGAGCGGGGCGACCGCGCGCCTGCCGAAGGGCTGGCAGACGATCTCGGTGTCGCGCTGCAGCTGACCAACATCCTGCGCGACGTGCGCGAGGACGCCGAGATCGGCCGCGTCTACCTGCCAGCCGATGATCTGCGGCGCTTTGGCGTGATCTCCACCGCCGGCGCGGGCGGCGCTGGCGAGATGCTCGCCGCGCTCGGCGGTGAGACCGCGTCGCAGGACTCGCTCGCCGCGCTCGTACGCTTCGAGGCCGCGCGCGCGCAGCGGTGGTTCGAGCGCGGCACCGCCCTCGTGGCGATGCTCGACAGACGCAGCGCCGCGTGCGTGCTGGCGATGAGCGGCATCTATCACCGGCTGCTGGCGCGCATCGAGGCCGATCCGCTGGGCGCGCTGCACGAGCGCGCCTCGCTGACCGGCGCGGAGAAGCTGCGCGTGGCGCTGCGCAGCATCGCCGGGAGGGGCCTGTGAGCGGTCAGCGGCGCGTGCTGGTGATCGGCGGCGGCCTGGCGGGGATCGCCGCGGCGCTGGACTGCGCCGCGGCCGGGGCGCGCGTGACCCTCGTGGAGGTCAGGCGCAGGCTGGGCGGCGCGGCTTACTCCTTCGAGCGAGATGGAATGCGCTTCGACAACGGCCAGCACGTTTTTCTGCGCTGCTGCTCGGCCTACCGCGCGCTGCTGGCGCGGCTGGGATCGGCGCACCACGTAGCCGTGCAGGAGCGCCTGGAGATCCCCGTGCTCAGCCCCCTGGCCGAGCCAGTCGTCCTGCGCCGCGGGGCGCTGCCGCCGCCGTTTCACCTCGCCGGCGCGCTCGCCCGCTATCCACACCTCAGTCCGGCCCAGCGCCTCAGCGCAGCCCTCGCGGCACGCGCGCTCACGGGACTCGATCCCAGCGACCGCAGCCTGGACCGCCAGACGTTTGGGGCGTGGCTGGCAGAGCGTGGCCAGGACGCCCACGCGGTGAGTGTCCTGTGGGACCTGATCGCCCTGCCGACGCTCAACGTGCCGGCCGCCGAGGCCTCGCTGGCGCTCGGCGCATTCGTGTTTCGCACGGGTCTGCTCACGGGCGCCGACGCCGGCGACATCGGCTTTCACGTCGGCACGCTCGCGGAGACGATCGGCGAGCCGGCCGAGCGAGCGCTGGCCGAGGCCGGAGTGCGGTTCCGTCTCGGCTGGCGTGCGCAGGCCCTGCGACGCGCCGGCGCCGGCTTCGAGGTCGAAGGCGGCGAGGGCACCTTCAGCGCAGAGGCCGTGATCGTCGCGC
>JAXDGQ010000104.1:0-2510 GCA_034664965.1 Solirubrobacteraceae bacterium
AGGTGCTCGAGCTCAGGGACCGCCTGGCCCGGGACGGCGTGCCGATCGTCGGGGAGTGGGACGAGCCCGACTACGTCAGCGTGAAGTGCCGGGATCCCGACGGCTGGGTCATCGAGGCCTCCTGGGAGCCCGAGGACGACGACGAGACCACCTAGGTCTCGCCCGTCCAGTAGTCCACGATCGCGTCGCGGGGCACCATGAGGTTGTCGCGCTTGTCGCCCGGCCAGACGCCGATCTTGTCGCTGTCGGGATACACCGCGACGGCCGGCTCGCGAGCGCTCGAGAACATCACGATCCGCGCCGTGCTCTGCCCGCCGTTGGTCGCCTTGTGCGCGCCGCCGGGACCGGGCGCGAAGCGCACGAGGTCGCCGCGATGAAGCTCCTGCTCGCCCTCGGGCGTGCGCACGACGACGTCTCCCTCGAGCACCAGCAGCCACTCCTCCGCGTACTCGTAGTGATACGGGCACACGCTCTCCCCGGGCGGGAGCTCGAAGGACTTGATCGCCAGATCCTCGCCGCCGGCCGCCTTGCCGACCTGCGCGACGCCGCACCGGTAGCCCTCGGGGTCGGTCTCGTCGTACTCGAAGTCGTCGGTCAGCACGTTCGCCGGGCGCATGCCCAGATCATCCCAGGCCGTGCGCGGATGGCGGCGCCTCGCGATGCCTGCGCCCGCGCGCTGTGCCCAGCGCGATCGCTCAGTTGCAGCCGGTGATGCCGCCATCGAGCGGGATCACGGTGCCGGTTATGTAGGCGCCGGCGCGCGAGGCGAGAAACAGCGTCAGGCCGGCGACGTCGTCGGGACGGCCGATGCGCCCGAGCGGCACGCTTGCCTCGATCCCCTCGCGCACCTGCGGATCATCGAGCGCGAAGGCCATCATCTTGCTCTCGAACGGACCCGGCGCGATCGCGTTGACGGTGATCTGCTCGCTCGCCAGGCGCTTGGCCAGATGGCGCGTGAGCATGTGCACGGCGGCCTTGCTCGCGCTGTAGCTGTAGTTCTCCACCCCCGGAGTGCGCAGCCCGTCGATCGAGCCGATGTTGATCACGCGCGCCGGCCCGCGCGCCTGGGCCGCGGCGCGCAGCGCGGGCAACAGCGCGACGGTGAGGTGAAAGACCCCCTCGACGTTGGTGTGCAGGACCTTCTCCCAGCCCACCGGCGGAAACTCCTGCAGCGGCGCGCCCCACACGACGCCGGCGTTGTTGACGAGGATGTCGAGCTCGGCGAAGCGCTCGCGCGTGGCGGCCGCGAGCGCCGACGCGCCGTCCGCAGTGGAGATGTCGCCGGGGATCGCGACGCAGTCGCCGAGCTGTGACAGCTCGTCTGCGGCCGCCTGCACGTCGGGTCCCTTGCGCGAGGAGACGATCACGCGCGCGCCCGCCTGCACCAGCCCGCGCGCGATCATCAGCCCGATGCCGCGCGAGCCGCCCGTCACGAGCGCCGTCTTGGCGGATACGTCGAACAGCTCGCTCATCGTCAGTCGCTGAAGTCCGCCGGTCGCTTCTCCAAAAACGCGCCGATCGCCTCGGGCACGGCGGCGCCGAACGTCGCCATGATCTGCTGGCGGTCCTCGTACTCGACCGCGGCGCGCTCGGAGGGGATCTCCAGCGCGCTCCACATTCCCTGCTTTGTGAGGCGCACGCCCCACGGCGACAGCGCGGCGATCTGCTCGGCGCACTCCAGCGCCCGCTCGAGCAGCAGCGACTGCTCGACGACGTCTGCAACGAGGCCGATCCGCGCCGCCTCCTCGCCGTCCACGCGGCGTCCCGTGAGCATCAGCTCGTGCGAGCGCGAGGCACCGATCAGTCGCGGCAGCAGCCAGCTGATGCCCATGTCGCAGTTGGACACGCCGATGTTGATGAAGGCCGCGCGGAAGACCGCCTCAGGCGCGGCGTAGCGGATGTCGCAGCCGAGCGCCAGCGCGAGCCCGAGGCCGGCCGCCGGGCCGTTGACGGCGGCGATCACCGGCTGGGGCAGCGCGCGCAGGGCGAGGATCAGGCGCGACATGTGCTCCTGGTTGGCCAGCCGGTTGCGCGGCTCGTCGCTGCCGTCGTTCTCCGGCGCGGCGCCGTAGCCGTGCAGGTCAAGGCCCGCGCAGAAGCCGCGCCCGGCGCCGGTCAGGATCACCGCGCGACAGGCCCGCTCGGCGGCGATCGCGCGCAGCGCCGCGTGCAGCTCCTCGCACAGCTCAGCGGTCATCGCGTTGAGCTGCTCGGGCCGGTTGAGCGTGAGCCGGCGCACGTGCGGCGCGGGCGCGTCCTCGAGCAGCAGCTCAGGCATCGGCGGATCCTATGCGCTCAGGCGCGCGGGTAGTGAAAGGCCTGCGTCTGCGTGACCTTCGCCGCCGGCGCGCCGTCCGCGCGCTCGATCAGCGTCTCGAGCACGATCACCGTTCGCCCGGCGTGCAGCGGACGCGTGCTCGCCGTGATGGCACCCTCTCGGACCGCGCGCAGGAAGTTGGTCTTGGACTCGATCGTCGCCGTCCCCAGCGAGCCCTCGGGGAGATTGAGAA
>JAXDGQ010000105.1:0-3562 GCA_034664965.1 Solirubrobacteraceae bacterium
TGAGGTCTATGAGCAAATGCGCGCTCGCGGCTTCGTCACGGGCTGACACTGCTCGCCCAGCTGGCGCATGTCGTCTCGGGCGCGAGATCGACACCATCGGACACAGTCTGCCGGACGGCGAGCGTCGCCCCGGGGTCAGCGCTCGCCGTGGAACACGGCCTCGATGTTGTGTCCGTCGGGGTCGAGCACGAAGGCGCCGTAATAGCCCTCGCCGTAGTGAGGCCGCGGGCCGGGAGGACCGTGTTCGCGGCCGCCGGCGGCGAGCGCCGCGGCGTGGAATGCGTGCACCTGCTCGACGTTGTCGGCCGCGAACGCTACGTGTACCGGTGCGCCGACGTCGTAGTCGCTCGAGATCGCGAAGTCGAACTTCTCGGCGCTGCCGAACTCGATCTCGCTCGGTAGGACGTCGCTCGTGTTCGTCTCCTGGAAGCCGAGCGGCGCGAGCGCCTGTTCGTAGAAGTCGCGGCTGCGCGCCAGGTCGCTGACGCCGATCGTGAGATGGTCGATCATCACTCGCCGGTTGGGCACGCCGGGACTGTAACGCGGGCGCGCGGCTCGGCGTGGCACTGCGGAGAGCGCGCCGTGGCGTCATAGACTCCACACATGCGTCGCCGAGTGACCTTCTCGCGCAACCTGACGCTGTCGCTGTCGCGGACGTGCCGCTGCTACTGCAAGTACTGCGCCTTCGCGACGCACACGGCGCACCTGTACGCGCCGCAGGAGGTCATCGAGATCCTCGACGGCGCGGCCAAGCGCCAGGTCAAGGAGCTGCTGGTGCTGACGGGCGAGAAGCCCGAGGTCAATCCGCAGGTCGCAGCGCGCCTGCGCGAGTACGGCCATGAGGACTTCACGGCCTACGTCGTGTGGGCCTGCGAGCGCGCGCTGGAGCGCGGCCTGCTGCCGCACACCAACCTCGGGGTCCTGTCGCGGCGGGACCTGGGCCGCCTGCGCGAGGTGACGGCGTCGCAGGGGCTGATGCTCGAGTCGATCTCCGAGCGGCTGATGCAGACGGTGCACGCCGGCTCGCCAACCAAGCACCCGGCGCGGCGCCTGCAGACGATCCGCGCGGCGGGCGAGCTGAGGATCCCGTTCACAAGCGGCATCCTGGTGGGGATCGGCGAGAGCGAGGAGGAGCGCATCGCGTCGCTCGAGGCGCTCGCGCAGGCGCACGCCGAGCACGGCCACATCCAGGAGCTGATCCTGCAGAACTTCGTCCCGCACCAGCGCTACTACGGCCAGGAGCCGGCCGAGATCGCAGACGCGGCCGCTCGCGCTTACTGGCAGACCGGCGTCGCCGATGACGGCTCCGCCCCCGGATTTGACACGCCCAACCTGGCGCTGCCCGCGTGGGCATGCCCCGTGAGCATCGACGATATGAAGCGCCTGATCGCCGAGACGCGCCGGCTGCTGCCCGACGTCGGCATCCAGATTCCGCCGAACCTCGCCGACTGGTGGGGCGAGCTCGTGGCGGCCGGCGCGACGGATCTCGGCGGCCTGAGCGCCAACGGCGACCACATCTCGCCCGAGCACCCGTTCCCGTCGCCGCATCAGGTGCGCAAGCAGCTGCAGCGCGACGGCGTGGCGCTGACCGAGCGCCTGTGCGTGTATCCGCGCTACATCGACCCCGAGTTCCTCGCGCCGGGCGTGCTGGACACGATCAAGGCGAAGTACTGGAGCTTCATCCCGCGCCGCGGCTCCGGGCGCACGGACCCGACCGCAAGCGGTGCCCCGTCGATCCGCCCGGACCTCGTCGCGGGGGCGATCGCCAAGGGGCGCGACGGGGTGGCGCTCGCCCCCGACGAGCTGACCGCGCTGTTCGCCGAGACGCGCGCGGAGGCGATCGAGGAGATGCGCGAGGCGGCCGACGAGCTGCGCTGCGAGCTGGCGGGCGACACGGTGACGTTCGTCGTCAACCGCAACATCAACGTGTCCAACGTCTGCATCGTCGGCTGCGCGTTCTGCGGCTTCGGCCAGGGCAAGCGCTCGCCCGACGCCTACGAGCACGACCGCGAGGAGTTCGCGCGGCGCGTGCACGGGGCCGTCGCCTACGGCGCCAGCGAGCTGTGCATCCAGTCGGGGATCCACCCGGACTGGAGCCTCGAGGACTACCTCGGCTGGCTGCGCTTCGCCAAGGAGCTCGCGCCGCAGCTGCACCTGCACGCGTACAGCCCGATGGAGATCGCGCACATGTGCGACATCTCCGGGCTCCCTCCCGACGAGGTGTTCGCACAGCTGCGCGACGCCGGGCTGGGCTCGACGCCGGGGACGGCCGCCGAGGTGCTGCACGACGGTGTGCGCGAGCGCATCTCGCCGAACAAGCTGCCGGTCGCGCGCTGGGTGCAGATCATCGAAGCGTCCCATCGCGCCGGACTGCGCTCGACCTCGACGGTGATGTTCGGGCACATCGAGGAGCCGTGGGAGCTGGCCGAGCACATGCGCGTGGTGCGCGAGCTGCAGCAGCGGACGGGCGGCATCACGGAGTTCGTGCCGCTTTCGTTCATCCCCTTTCAGACCCTGCTGGGACGGACTCATGGCGTAGAGGAGATCTCTCGAGAGGAGAACCTCAAGCACACGGCCGTGTTCCGCCTGGCGCTCGGGCACACGATCGCAAGCCTGCAGGCGAGCTGGGTGAAGATGGGCCTGGACGCGGCCACCGAGTCGCTGCGCTGGGGCGTCAACGACCTCGGCGGCACGTTGATGGAGGAGTCGATCAGCCGCCTCGCGGGCAGCTACCACGGCACCAAGCTCGACCCCGGCGAGCTGATCGCCGCGGCGCACGCCGCCGGGCGCCCGGCGGCGGAGCGCACGACGCTGTACGAGATCAGGCGCCGCTACGAGCCGGCCGTCGCGGCCTGAGAAGCGAGGAAGCGCTCCATCGCCTCCAGCAGCATGCGGTTGTAGCTGACGCCGACCTGCAGGCTCGCGCGCACGCCCTCCCACAGCGGATCATCGCCGACCGCCTCGAGGTAGCCCTCGAGCTCGGCCAGCTTGGCCCGGTGCCACTCGCTTCGCGTCTCGAGGATCGGCACCGGGTCGCCGCCGGCGAAGATCTTCAAGACGCCTTCTTCGCGCAGCTGGGGGGGCGCGAGCTCGGGGGAGTTCGCCCACTCCTGCAGGGCGTCGCGGCCCTCGTCGGTCAGCGCGTAGAGCTTGCGGCGCCGGCCGCCGTCCTCCTGGCGCTCGGTCAGCAGCCCGGCGGCCGCCAGGCGCGCCGGCTCGGCATAGAAGGTCGTGTGGGGGACCGGCCAGAAGTTCTCGATCGAGCGTTCGAGCGCCTGCTTGAGGTCATAGGGGGTGGCCGGCCCGCTCAGCTTGAGCAGGCTGAGCACCGCATAGGAGGTCCCGGTCAGACGTGTCGGCTTGCTTGTCATGGTTCTTTCTGTATAGTACGCTTCGAACTATAGCTCCGAGGACTTCTCCGACATCCCAGATACGCGACGAAGGAGTTGAGCGACATGAGTGGCAGCTCGCAGCGAAACGACATCATCTCGACCGGTGCGGACTACGACGCCGTCGTCGTGGGTGCAAGCCTCGCGGGATCGGCGACGGCGATCATGCTCGC
>JAXDGQ010000106.1:0-4543 GCA_034664965.1 Solirubrobacteraceae bacterium
CGTCGTCGACGTCGTACATGTGCGGCTCGACGATCTCGACGAGCACCTCATCGCCCTGGCGAAACGGCAGCGCGCGCTCCTCGACCTGCTCGCGGGTGCCTTCGAACGTGATCGCGAAGTGATCGAGCGCGAGCCCTTCCGAGCCCTCGAACAGGAACGACTTGCCCGTCTCGGCCTCCAGCGCGTGCAGCACACGCGAGCTATGGCCGGTGAACTCCGCCGTCACGCGCGGGTTGATCTGCACGAGGAACGCCTCGACTTCGGGACGCACAGCCGCGACGTCGCGCAGGCGTCGCTCGAATTCAATCGCGATCGTCTCCTCCGAGCGGATCACGCCCTCGCCGTCGCACGTGGGACACGGGCGGCTCATGATCTCCCGCACGCCCTCGGTGACGTTCTGGCGCGTCATCTCGACCAGGCCCAGCTTTGAGATCTCCGCGGTGAAGGTCTTCGTGCGGTCCTCGTCGAGCGTCTTTCGCAGCACCTTCATCACGGCGTCGCGATTTCGCGCGCGCGCCATGTCGATGAAATCGATCACGATGATCCCGCCGATGTCGCGCAGGCGCAGCTGGTTGACGACCTCCTCGGCCGCCTCGAGGTTGGTCTTGGTGATCGTTTCCTCGAGGCCCGCCCCCTTGCCGCGCCCGATGAACGAGCCCGAGTTGACGTCGATCACCGTCAGCGCCTCGGCGTAGTCGATGATCAGGTAGCCGCCGCTGGGCAGGTCGACGCGGCGCGAGAGCACCCCTTGGATCGCCTCCTCGACGCCGTAGGCCTCGAACAGCGGCTGCTCCTGCTGCCACAGCTCGACGCGCTCGACGAGCTCGGGCGCGGTGCGCGTGAAGAACGAGACCAGCCGATGGTACTGCTGCTCGTCGTCGACGATCGCGCGCTCGAAGTGAGCCGAGAAGATGTCGCGCACGACGCGCACGGAGAGGTCGGCCTCTTGGAAGACAAGATCCGGGGCCGTCGTGTCCTGCACGCGTTTGACCAGCACCTCGTGCAGCTTGTGCAGGTACTTCAGCTCGCGTTCGAAGTCCTCGCGCTTGGCGCCGTGCGCGGCCGTGCGCACGATCACGCCGCCGCCGCCGGTCTCCAGTTTGGAGGTCTGCCGGCGCAGACGTTCGCGCTCCTTGTCCTCCAGGCGCCGCGACACGCCGATGCCCTCGCCGCTGGGCGCATAGACCATGTAGCGCCCGGCGATCGTCAACTCCATGGAGAGACGGGCGCCCTTGGTCTTCAGCGGGTCCTTGACGACCTGCACGACGATCTCCTGCCCCGGCTTGAGCAGGTCGGCGATCCGGCGCCCGCTGCCGCTTCCGCGCCCGCGTTTGGGCGCCTCGACCCCCGGCAGCACGATCTCGTCGACGTGCAGAAAGCCGTTCTTCTCCAGGCCGATATCGACGAACGCGGCCTCCAGACCGGGCAGGACGTTGTCGACCTTGCCCTTGTAGATGTTGCCGACGATCGAGCGCCCGCCGCGGCGCTCGATGTACAGCTCGGCGATCCGGTATCCGGCGTCCGGTCCTTTAGCGCCCCGCTTGCGCGAGCTCGCTTTCGATGCCGGGGACTTGGCTGCCGGGGCGGCCGACTTGGAGGCCGCCGGGGAGCGCGACGCGGGCGTCCCGGCCGCCTCCAGAAGCGCGACGCGCGTCTCCGCGCGATCGACGCTGACGAGCACTTGCTTTTTCAATGTGAACCAATCTTTCGGTATTGGATGGGGCCGAGCCCGAGGCGGACGGGAGCCTGCGACGCAGGCTCCCTCGCGACGGGCGCGAGGCCCGCGGGCTGGCAAGAACACCGATGGCCGGCCGTGACTCCGCGACGTCGTCGTTACTCGCCGTGGCGGGCTGACGGTCTGGCGGGAGTTGCGGGGCGTTCATCGGTGTCTGTTAGCGCAGGACGCGGCCCTTCAACGCTTGCGAGGCGCGCGCCTGGAGGTAAATCGATTGCAACAGGCCCATCGCCAACAGTGTCGTGATGACCGACGAGCCGCCATAGCTCATGAGCGGCAGCGTGACGCCGGTGATGGGCATGATCCCAATTGTCATTCCCACGTTGACGAAGACCTGAAACATCAGCATAGCCGCTACGCCGGCTGCCACGAGCGAGCCGAACAGGTCCTTGGACATCGTCAAGATGCGCAGAGCGCGCCAGATCAACAGCCCGTAGAGCGCCAGCACGAATGCGGCGCCGACGAAACCGTACTGCTCGCCGACGGCCGCGAAGATGAAATCGGTGTGGTTCTCGGGCACGTAGCCGAGCTTGCTCTGCGAGGCGTTGACGCCACGGCCGGTCTTCTGGCCCGAGCCAATCGCGATCTTGGACTCCTCCTGTTGGTAGCCCTGCTTCTGGGCATTGGTCGTCGGGTGCAGGAAGGCGGTCAGGCGCTGCACCTGGTAGGGCTTGAGCACGTGAACGCCCACCGCCGGGGCGGCCACGAGCACGAATGTCAACGCCACCGCACCGAGCGCCGCCAGCCCCGCGAGGTGCTTCCACGGGGCGCCGGCGACGAACAGCAGCGTCAGCGCGATGACCACGTAGACCAGGCCCGAGCCGAGGTCGGGCTGGGCGATCACGAACATCGCGGGCACGAGCGCCGCGAGCATCACCAGCGCTGTGGTGTCCCGGTCGCGCAGGCGGCGGGCGCGGTCGACGACCAGCGAAGCCAGCGCCAGCGTCAGCAGCACCTTGCCGAGCTCGGAGGCCTTGAAGGAGAAGAACGGCAGGTTGATCGCGCGCTGGGAACCGCGTGCGCTGTGCCCGAGCACGAGAACCGCCAGGATCGTGAACAGCAGAAGACCGTAGGTCGCGTTTTTCAGCGGGCGCAGACGCGCGTAGTCCAGCCGCGACAGCGCGATCATCAGCAGGCTGCCGACGATCAGGTAGGTCAGCTGGCGGTCGACGTAGTAGCTCGGCTGGCCGGGAACCAGGCCTTTCGTCGCGGCCCCGAGGGTGACGATCGAGCAGACCCCCAGGCCGATCACCGCAAGCGTCAGGACGGGGTCCAGAGGCAGGCGCAGCGTGCGCGGACCGGCCTGCGCACGGCCGGGGACCGGCTTGGCCTGTTCGGGTGCGGTGATCGGGCTGAGCGGGCTCAAAACGTGTGCGAGGTTCCGGCGACGAACTTCTTGGCCTGCCCGAACCACTGCGCCGCGAGCAGGCGCGCGATCGGCGCCGCCGTTTCGGCGCCGAAGCCGCCCTGCTCCACGGTCACGGCAATGACGATCGGCCGCGTCGGGTCACCGACGTAGCACAGGTACCACGACTGATCTTCTTTGCCGATGTGCTGGGCGGTGCCCGTCTTTCCGTACACCGGGTGCTGGGCCTGGTTCCAGCCGGCCCACACGGCGGCCGACGTGCCCCCAGGCTGGCTGGCGGCCTCGTGGATGCCCTGCATCACGAGATTGACGTGTTCGGCGTTGAGGCGCACGTGGCGCTGCGCCGGGAAGCTCAGCGACTGCAAGAGCCGGCCCTGGGAGGCGTCGATCTCCATCCCCAGGTGCGGGCGCACCACCCAGCCGTTGCCGCCGTTGGTGAAGGCGTTGGCGAGCGTCGAATAGGCCACCGCCATCTGCAGTGGCGAGGTCAGCAGGTCGCCCTGGCCGACCGCCAGGTGCATGTTGTCGCCGACGCTCCAAGGGCGCCCGTCGGAGATGCCGCAGCTGGATACGTGCTTGCGCCGCTCGCACGCGAGCTCCTCCCTGCCCACTTTCGCTCGCCATGCGCGGTCGGGGACCAGGCCGGTGATCTCGCTCGGCAGGTCAAGGCCCGTCTGCTGGCCGATCCCCAGCTTGTGCGCCTCGGTCTGGATCACGTTGCCGTGGCTGTTGGCGAGCTCGCCGGCTTCGAAGAAGTACGTGTCGGAGGACACCTTCAGAGCTTCCACCAGGCCGACGGCCCCGTAGTTGGCCTTGCCGGCGTTGCAGAACTGCTCGGTGGAGACGTGGATGCACTGGCCTGCGCCCAGTCCCTCAGACGGGTTGATCACGCCGGCTTCCAGCGCGCCCATCGCGGTGATCGGCTTGAACGTCGAGCCGGTCGGGTAGGTGCCGTTGACCGCGCGATCGGTGAGCGGCGCCGGCGCGGCTTCACCCGATGGGCCCGCCTTGCCCTCGAGCGCCGCATATTCGCTCTTGGTCAGCGGTTTGGCGAACTTGTTGGGGTCGAACGTCGGCGAAGAGCCCATCGCCAGCACCTGGCCGTTGCGGGGGTCGAGCGCCACGAATGCCCCGGCGTCGGCCGCCTTGCCGCCTGCGCGCGCGCTTTCGATCCCCTGCAATAGCGCTTTTTCGCCCTCCTTCTGCAGGGCGAGGTCGAGCGTCACCTTCAAGCTGTAGCCGGCCTTCGGCACCGTCGGGGAGAGTTTGCTGGGGACGGGGTAGCCGGCGGCGTTGACCTCCACGCGCTGGATCCCCGGGCGGCCGCGCAGGTAGCGGTCGTAGTAGTACTCCAGCCCTTCCTGGCCGACCACGGTCCCCTGTTTGACGCCGTCGAACGCGTGCAGCTTCAGCTCGGCTTCGGAGACCTGCCCGACGTAGCC
>JAXDGQ010000107.1:0-4167 GCA_034664965.1 Solirubrobacteraceae bacterium
TGCATCGACGCCTGCAGCGCGCAGATCGGGTCGATCTCGGTGACGATCACCCGCGCGCCCTGGCCGCGCAGTGATTCGGCGCAGCCCTTGCCGACGTCCCCGAAGCCACAAACGACGGCGACCTTGCCGCCGATCATCACGTCGGTCGCACGGTTGATGCCGTCGATGAGCGAGTGCCGGCAGCCGTAGAGGTTGTCGAACTTGGACTTCGTGACCGAGTCGTTGACATTGATCGCCGGGAACAGCAACTCGCCGGTCTCGACCATCTCATACAGACGGTGCACGCCCGTGGTGGTCTCCTCGGTGACCCCTTTGATGCCCTGGCCGATGCGCGTCCAGCGCTGCGGGTCCTCTGCCAGCGAGCGCGTGAGCGTTGCAAGGATCACCTGCAGCTCCTCGGAGTCGGCGCCCGACGGGTCGGGCACGGCGCCGGCCTTCTCGTACTCGGTGCCCTTGTGCACGAGCAGCGTCGCGTCGCCGCCGTCGTCGAGGATCATGTTCGGGCCGGTCGAGCCGTCCTCTCCCTCGGGCCAGCCGAGCACCTGCTCGGTGCACCACCAGTACTCCTCGAGCGTCTCGCCCTTCCACGCGTACACGGGCACCCCCTGCGGGTCCTCGGCGGTTCCGTCCGGGCCGACGGCGACGGCCGCGGCGGCGTGGTCCTGCGTGGAGAAGATGTTGCAGCTGCACCAGCGCACCTCGGCGCCGAGTGCGGTCAGCGTCTCGATCAGCACGGCCGTCTGGATGGTCATGTGCAGCGAGCCGGTGATGCGCGCTCCCTTCAGCGGCTGGGCATCGGCGTACTCGCGGCGGATCGACATGAGGCCCGGCATCTCGTGCTCGGCGAGCACGATCTCCTTACGGCCGAACTCGGCAAGCGAGAGGTCGGCGACCTTGAAATCGGTGTCTGTGGCAACGGCGGTGGGGGTCATTGCGGACATGACGAAGCCTCCTGTCCGGTCAGGTGAGCGCCCTTGCTGCAGAGGAAAGGTCGAGCGTGGCGGATCCGAGCCCGTCGCAGCGCTCCTCGACCGATCTCGAAGTTATCACACCCCCTGCCCTCGCTCAGCGCTGCGTGAGCGCTGCCTTCAGTTCGTCGATCACCTTCACCGGACCCGGGTCCACGCCACGCAGCGTGGCGAGATAGATCGAGACGAGATCGCCGAGCAGCACCAGCGAGATCACACGCTCGATCGTCGTCTCGCCACGGGTCTCCAGGCGAAAGCTCGCGACGGCGTTGGCGGTGATCATCTGCTCGGTCAGATCCATCCGCGCCTTTACGCGCGGGTGCGCGTCGGAGTCGTCGAGGAACACGGCTGCAAAGCGTCCGACTTCGTGCGCACCCTCCCAGCCGGCGATCTCGTTGTGGTCGAGCTCGGGCAGTTCGTGCGCGAAGGCAGGCTGCTTGGCGTTCTCGTTGATCTGCGTCTTCCAGCGGTAGGCGATCGGCGCCGTCAGCCCGGCCCCGGCGATCACCGGCGTCGTTCCGAGCAGGCCGCGGGCGACTTCCTTGGCCAGCGAGTCCTCGGGGGCATCAGGGCCCCACTCGGCGACCAGCTGCTCGGTGTGCGAGGCCGCGACGTCGATCTCGGAGGTCAGCCGCGGGCCGGCCCCGCAGAGCGCCGCGACCTCGAGCGCCGCGACCGTCATGTAGGCGACGGCGGCGCGCGGCTGAAAGCCGCCCGGCAGCGGGATCACGGGAACGCCGTCGGCACGCGCCAACTCGGCCAGGCGCCCGCCGGTCGTGGCGACCGTACGTCGCGCACCCAGCGCGCCGGCGGACTCGTAGCAGGCGAGCGTCTCCTCGGTGTCGCCCGAGTAGCTCGCGCACAGCACCATTGTGTCCGGGGTCGTCCACGGCGGCAGACCGTAGGCGCGGGTCACGAAGATCGGCCGCGTCGCGTGGTCTGAGAGCGCGGCGCGCGCCAGCGCGCCGCCTATCGCCGAGCCGCCCATGCCTGCGACGACCAGCCCAGCGGAGGTGTCGAAGTCCTGCATGATCGCCGACTCCACCCGCCACAGCGCGTCGCGCAGGTGCTCGGGCAGCGCGAGCACGTCGCCGAGCTGGCCGGAAAGGTCGACGCGCGCGATCGCCTCGCGCGAGAGCGCCTCGGCGGTCGGTGCGGCGCTGGCGGCGCCTTCGCTCATCTGCTGCTCGCCTCCTGTCGGACTTTTGGTTGAGATACCGGCATCTGCGGAAATCGGACGGCCATCGGCGGGACTGCGGGGTGCCTATGCGCGCTGGCGGCTAGAACTTGATCGCGCCGTCCGCCAACGCTACACCCGGGAAGATACGCGCCCCGTGGGCGATCACGTTGTCCGCCCCCACGGTCACGCCCTCTCCGAGCACCGCTCCGCCGGTCACAGTGGTGCGCGCGCCGATGCGACAACCGCCCGCGACGATGCAGTCTCGCAGCCGACAGCCCTCGCCGATCTGCGTCCCGTTGAGGATCACGGCGCGTTCCACAGTCGACCCGGCGCCGATCGATACGTCTTCGCCGAGCACGACCAGGCTGCCCACCTGCGCGCCGGCGGCCACACGCACGCCGCGCTCGATCACCGCCGGCGGGATCACGCGACCGGCGACCTCGGCCCCGTCGTCGATCGCCAGCCAGTCGCTGCCCAGGCGCTCGCCGACGGTCGTCTGCACATTGCCCTCGATGATGTCGAAGGTGCCCTGCAGGTAGCGGTCGGGCGAGCCGATGTCCAGCCAATAGCTCTCCGAGGGAAAGCCGTAGAGGCCGTTGCCGATCAGCAACGGCCAAACTTCCCGCTCGATCGAGACGTTGCGGTCGGGCGGCACGAGCTCGAGGATCTCGCGCTGGAGCACGTACGCGCCGGCGCTGATCAGGTTCGTGTCGATCGCGTCGATGCTCGGCTTCTCGACGAAGTCGCGCACCGAGCGATCCTCGTTCAGATGCACCAGACCGTACGCGCTCGGGTCGGCGACCGGGACCAGTGCGATCGTCGCCTTCGCGCCGGTGCGTTCGTGCTGGGCGATCTGCGCGCCGAGGTCGATGTCCGTGAGCACGTCGCCGTTGAGCATCAAGAAGCGCTCGTCGAGCATCGGCTCGGCGAACTTCAGCGCGCCGGCGGTGCCGCGCGGATCGGGCTCCTCGACGAAGCGCAGGCGGATCCCCAGCCCGGCGCCGTCGCCGAGGACGTTGCGCACGCTGGTGGCGAGAAAGCCGCACGACATGATCACGTCGTCGATGCCGTGCTTGCCGAGCCACTCGAGCATGAACGAGATGAACGGGCGATCGACGAGCGGCACCACGGGCTTGGGCACGGTCGAGGTCAGCGGGCGCAGCCGCGTGCCCTCGCCGCCGACGAGGATGACGGCCTGCATCAGTCGTGCGCCCCGCCGCCGCGCCCGACGCCCTCGTAGACGAGCCCGGCGGCGCGCAGCGCGCCGGGCTCGAGGGCGTTGCGCCCGTCGATCACGAGGTTGCCACGCATCGTCTCGGCGACGCCCTGCCAATCGAGCGCCAGGAACTCCGGCCACTCGGTCACCAGCACGACGGCGTCGGCGTCGCGGGCCGCCTCCAGCGGCGAGCCTGCAAAGGAGATGCCGCTGACGAGCTTGCGCGCCTGCTGCTCGGCCACGGGGTCATAGGCGACAACGGCCGCGCCGTCGGCGTTCAGGCGCGCGGAGAGCACCAGCGAGGAGGCCTCGCGCATGTCGTCGGTGTGCGGCTTGAAGGCCAGGCCGAAGAGCGCCACGCGCTTGCCGACCAGGCCGCCGAGATGCTTGTGCAGCTTGCCGATCACGCGGCGCTTCTGCAGCTCGTTTACCTCGATCACCGACGTCAGCAGCTGGAAGTGATAGCCGGAGTTGCCGGCCAGCTGCTTGAGCGCGTCGACGTCCTTGGGGAAGCAGCTGCCGCCGAAGCCGATCCCCGCTTGAAGGAACTTCGGCCCGATGCGCTCGTCCTAGCCCATACCGCGTGCCACCGCGACGACGTCGGCGCCGGTCTCCTCGCAGACGTTGGCGATCTCGTTGATGAACGAGATCTTGGTCGCCAGAAAGGCGTTGGAGGCGAGCTTGACCATCTCGGCGCTGGCGACGTCGGTGCGCACGACGGGCGCGTCGAGCGGCCGGTACAGCTCGACGACCGCGTCGCCCCCCCAGCCGCCGTCGTCGCCGACGACAACGCGGTCGGGGGC
>JAXDGQ010000108.1:0-3719 GCA_034664965.1 Solirubrobacteraceae bacterium
CCCGCAGGCAATCGCCGGCGCTGGGACGTGCGTGAAAGCCCGTTACTCGGCCGCGGCTCCGGCCATCTGGCTGGTGGCCGAGTCGGCGAGCAGCTCGTCGAGGTAGTTCTCGGCCTCTTCCTCGTCCTTGTCGAGCGCGTACATCAGCTCGGACGCGAGGATCTTCTTGGTCCGGGTGAACATCTGCTTCTCGCCCGTCGACAGGCCCTTCTCTGACTCGCGCAGCGACAGGTTGCGCACGACCTCGGCCAGCTCGTAGATGTCGCCGGTCTTGATCTTGTCGCGGTTGTGCTTGAAGCGCCGGTTCCAGTTCTTCGGCATCTCCGAGACCGCGTCGCGCAGAACGTCGAGGACCTTCTTGACGGTCTCCTCGTCGATCACCCTGCGCAGGCCGGCCAGCGCGGCGTTCTCGGTCGGGACCCGCACGGTCATGTCGTTGTGGAGGATCTTGATCGTGAGGTACTCGCGGCGTTCGCCGAGCATCTCCATCTCCTCCTTCTTGAGCACCTTGCCGGCGCCGTGGTGCGGGTAGACGACATGGTCGCCGAGCTCGAACTCGATGAACTCGACTTCGCGGGTGACCTCGAGCTCGACCTCCAACGCGTCCTCTTGTATTGCTTGTGGCGGAATGGTGTTCTCCTTTGTCTCGGCCGACAGAAGGTCGGCCCTCTTCAAGTCTGCAGGTAGCGATCCACGAGGTTGATCTCCTGCAAGCGGCGCAGGCCCTCGCGAATGTCCTTGGCTCTGATCTCCCCGACCCCCTCGACCGCCTCCAGCGCGGAGTCGGTCGCGGCGAGCAGCTCGTCCAGGCCTCCGAACTCGCCGACGATCTCCGTGACGACGAGCTTCGGCAGCCGCGGTATGCGCCCGAGCACCCGGTAGCCGCGCGGCGAGACCGGGTAGTCGAGTGTGTTCAGCTTGCGGTCGTAGCCGAGCAGCTCCGCCAGGCGGCCGAAGTCGAGCAGGTCCTGGTGGGCCAGGCGACCGATCTCCTCCAGCCCGGCGGCGAAGGCCTCGTCGGAGTACTCGAACAGGTAGTCGCGCACGAGCGAGGCCTTTTCCGCGGCGGTGCCGACGGTCGTCTCCTCCAGCTGCATCTCGATCAGGCGCCCCTCGCTGCCGAGCTCGACGATGTAGCGCTCGATCTCGACCGCCATCCGCGTCACCAGCTCGGAGCGCTGCAGGACGGTCAGCACGTCGTGCAGCGTGGCCCCGCCCTCGAACTCGAGCGCCGTCAGGCGCGTGGCTACCTGGTCCAGGCGGGTGCGGTACTTGTCGAGCGTCGCGAGCGCCTGGTTGGCCTTGGCGAGCACGACGGGGATGTCCTCGAGGATGTACTTGCCACCGTCGACGTACACCGAGACCACCTCGCGGCGCTGGGAGATCGCGATGACCAACGCATCGGTCTGCTTGGAGACGCGCTCGGCGGTGCGATGGCGGGTGCCCGTCTCGTGCGAGAGGATCGTCGGATCGGGCATCAGCTGTACGTTTGCCATTGTGATCTTGGTGGCGTTGGCGTTGAGGATGATCGCGCCGTCCATCTTCGCCACCTGGTAGAGGAAGGCGGGCGTGTAGTCGATCTCCAGCTTCAGCCCGCCCGAGTTCAGAAAGCTGAGGTCTTCCGGCTCGCCGATCACGATCAACCCGCCGGTGCGCGCGTGCAGGATGCTGTCGATCCCCTCCCGCAGCGCCGTCCCCGGAGCGATCATCTCCAGTGCCTTCATCAACCCCGGCTCCGGCCTTACTTCTGTATAGAAATCTTCACCGGATCGGAGGGCCACAGTCCCCCATTCTAGGGCATTTAGCGATTCTTTAGCGCCTCCTAGAAGGGCGGCCGGTCCTCAGGCGACGGCCTGCTCCAGGCGCCTTGAGCCTGCCGGGAGGGCGATTGCCAGAGCATCGCGCAGCGTCGCCGCCTCACGCGCCCCCGCACCGCTGTCGAGCGGCGCGATCACCTCGCCGCAGCCGTGCTTGGCCGCCTCTTCCAGGCGTCGCTCGGGATGCCCCACCCAGCGCAGCTCGCCGGTCAGGCCCAGCTCGCCGAAGCATGCCCTCGGCGTGCCGTCGGCACCGCCGAAGGTGGTCGGGACGCCGCGGCTGGCGCTGGCGACCGCCAGCGCGACCGCCAGGTCGCAGCCGGGCTCGTCCACGCGAACGCCGCCGACGACGTTGACGAACACGTCCGAGCCGCCCGTGCCGATCCGCCCGTGGCGGGCGAGAATCGCCAGCACGAGCGCCAGGCGGTTGCGATCCAGGCCCGAGACGACGCGGCGCGGCTGCTCCAGCTCCGACGGCGCGACGAGCGCCTGCACCTCGACGAGCAGCGGTCGCGAGCCCTCCATCGCCGCCAGCACGACGCTGCCGGGTGCGCGCGTGGCATCGGCGACGAATCGCGCCGAGGCGTCGAGCACCTCGACCAGGCCGCCCTGGCGCATCTCGAACAGGCCCGCCTCGTTGGTGGAGCCGAAGCGGTTCTTCAGCGCGCGAAGCTCGCGATAGGGGCGCTCGCGCTCGCCCTCGAACTGCAGCACGCAGTCGACCAGGTGCTCGAGCACGCGCGGCCCCGCCAGCGCTCCCTCCTTGGTGACGTGCCCCACCAGGATCACCGCCGTGCCGCGCGACTTGGCCAGCTCCATGATCTGCCCGGCGACCTCGCGCACCTGCCCGACCGAGCCCGGTGCCCCGGACAGCTCGCCGGAGTGCAGCGTCTGCACCGAGTCGATCACGCATGCCGCAGGACCTTCGGCGGCGATCGTATCGAGCACCGTCTCGAGGTCGGTCTCGGCGAGGATCGGAACCTTCAGCGCGCCGGGGCCGAGGCGCTCGGCGCGCAGCCTGACCTGCCCGGCAGACTCCTCGCCGCTGACGTACAGCGTGCGGTGACCGCCCGCCTGCAGATGACCCAGCGCCATGTTGGTGAGCGTCGACTTGCCGATCCCCGGCGAGCCGCCGAGCAGCACCAGCGACCCCGGCACCAGGCCGCCGCCGAGCACGCGATCGAGCTCGCCGATGCCCGTCGACATGCGCTCCAGCGGAGCCGCGCCGACCTCTCTGAGCGGGCGCGCGGCGAGGGTCGGGCGCCGTACCCGTCCGTTGCGCGCGCCGCCGGCCCCCGCGGCGCCATCGCCCGCGCCGCGCCGGCGTGCAGCTCGCCCCTGCGAGCGCGCGCCCGGCGCCGGCAGGCGCTCCTCGATCAGCGTGTTCCACGCGTCACAGCCCGGGCACTGGCCATGCCACTGTGCGGACTGCAGGCCGCACTCGCTGCAGCTATACGCGGTTTCGCGGGCCATCCCGCCAGCCTACGGGCCGGCGGGGACGCAACCAGGCGGCTACTGCTCGCTCGGCTCGGCGATCTCCGGTGCGTCGGCCTCGGGACCGTCCTCGCCCTCGGTCAGCTCCTCGGTGCCGCCGCCGCCTTCGGCTCCGACGCCGACGGGCGTCTTCTGCTTCTTCGGCTTGACGATCGTCAGGCGCACCTCGCCCTCCTCGCCCTCTGGCGTGCGGTCGATCACGACGGTCGCGCCCGGCGTGAGCTGCTCGCGCAGCACGAAGTCGGCGAGCGGGTCCTCGATGTAGCGCTGGATCGCGCGGCGCAGCGGGCGGGCGCCCATCGACGGGTCCCAGCCCTTCTCCACCAGCAGATCCTTGGCCTCGCCGGTCAGCTCCAGCTGCAGCTCGCGCTCGGCCATCGACTCGCGGATGCGCAGCAGCAGCAGCTC
>JAXDGQ010000109.1:0-2925 GCA_034664965.1 Solirubrobacteraceae bacterium
CCACGCCTCCGCACAATGACGTGACATAGAGGGCCGATCCGAGGTCCGGCGCGGGTACGTCCACGCGATTCCCCGCCAGCAGAGGCTGAGCGAGGTTGCCTTGTTCAGAACAGCCAAGTACGAACAGGCATTCGTCGAACAGCAGCGTCGGATCCGAGCCCGCGAGCGAAAACTCGTAGCTGGCATTCACGACTGCACCACCGGCCGTGTCGCCGGCACGCCAAAGCGTTGCGGCCGCAACTCGGTCATTTGATGGCGCCGTGAATGTCCAGATTGCTCGATCGACGCTGGCCGCATGAAGCGTCACGTCCCCGAGCGCCGCAACAAGCGCGCCGCCTTCGGCGCAGGTGTTCAGCGCGTAGTCGTCAAACGCGCCGCCCGCCGCCACGGACCCGCTCCATCCGTCCACCGGAGCGCTTTCCCCGGCCGGCGTCCGGCACGAGTACACGTGGTAGCGCCCGGCGTGAGCCGCGCCAGCGCACAGGACAAGCGCCAGGCTTGCCGCGAGCGTCGCCGCCGTGAAGATCCGTCTTGGCATCCCATCCGTATGTCGGAGGTGGAGGCTTCGTACCCCCCCTCGGAATTGTCCCACTATGCCGACAGCCGCGCAAGCGGCGGCGCGAGCTGGTCAATGCGAGCGCGCCGCTCGCCATCGACGTCCCCGGCGCGCTATGCCGGCGCGTTCTCCCTCGTGGCTGCAGCGCTCAAGCCGTGAAGGCGATCGGCAGCTCGGCCAGTCCGTAGATGCCCGACACGCCCTCGAACACCGGCTCGCCGTCCAGGCGCAGATCGTGCAGGTGCTCGGCCAGGAACGCCAGGCCCTCCTGCAGCTCCACGCGCGCGAGGTTGGCGCCGAGGCAGTAGTGCACGCCCGCGCCGAACGTCAGCGGGCGCGCGCGGCCGCGGTCGGCGGTGATGTCGAAGCTGTCGGCGCCGCGCGAGCCGGCCTCCTCGTCCTCCAGGTCGCGGTTGCCCGTGAAGGCGCAAACCATCACCACCGTCCCCTCCGGGAAGGTCACGTCGCGGTAGGAGACCTGCTCGGTGAGGATGCGCGCGGTGAACGGCGTGATCGGCTCGTAGCGCAGCGCCTCCTCGACGGCGCGCTCGGCCAGCGACGGGTCCTCGGCGAGCAGCTCCCACTGCTCGGGGTGCTCTGCCAGCAGCCGCACGGCATGCGCGAGCTGGCTCTGGCTGGTGTCCACGCCCCCCACCAGCACGTTGAACACCAGGTTGACGCACTCCACGTCGCTCAGGCGCTCGCCCTGCTCCTCGGCCGCGATCAGCTTGGAGATCAGGTCGTCGCTCGGGTCCTCGCGCCGCGCGCGAACCAGCTCGTGCGCGTACTCGTAGAACTCCTTGACCGCCTGCTCGATCTGCTCTTTCTCCTTCTCGTCGGACATGCTCACCGCGTCGAACTGCCGCTGTATCCAGTTGGACCAGTGGTGCAGCCGCGGCGCGTCCTGGAGCGGCGCGCCCATGACCGTCGCGATCGCCAGCGACGGATACGGCTTGGCGAACGCATCCACGAAATCACAAAAAATCGCCCCCTCGTCCTCCTCCGCGTCCGGCCCCGAGGACGCCGCGATCGCCTGCGCCAGCAGATCGCCCAGGAACTCGCGCATGATCGGGCGGTAGCGCTCGACCGCGCGCGGCGACAGCGCCGGGTTGACCAGGCTGCGCAGGCGCGTGTGGTCGGCGCCGTTGACGTGCAGGATGTTGCGGCGCATCTGCTCGTACAGCGGCCCCTCCGTCACGCCGAAGATCTCCGCGATCTTCATCCCCGGGAAGATCGCCGAGCGCGTGCGCAGGAAGAACTCGCCCGCCTCGCGGTCCAGCGTCATGTAGCCGAACGGCGCCTGCGCCAGCCAGCCCCGCTCGCGCACCTTCGCCATCTCCGAGTGAAAGCGCTCGCCGCGCATCTGCGCGTCGGTGTAGTCGAACGTCGCAAGCTCCAGCTCGCTCACCAGTGTCATCGCGCTCGCCATCCTCTCAGCTGGCCGGCGCGGGCGGGCGCGCCAGCTTCTTGCCCGGGTTCAGCAGCCCCTTCGGGTCGAACGCCAGCTTGATCTGCTCGTGCAGCGCCACCGTGCGCGCGTCCCAGTGCGACTCCAGCAGCCCGCGCTTGAGCCAGCCGACCCCGTGCTCCGCCGCGATCGAGCCGCCCAGCTCGCCGACCAGCGCGAACAGCTCCCCGCCCACCGCCTGCGCGCGGTCGAGCTGCGCATCGTCCGCCGGGTCCACCAGCAGCGTCGCGTGCACGTTGCCGTCGCCGCCGTGGCCGAACGCGCACGAGCTCAGGCCGTGATCTGTCGCGATCTCCTCAAAGCGCTCCAGCCCCTCGAGCAGGCGCTCGACCGGGAAGGACACGTCCTCTGACACCTTCGCCCCGCGCACGCCCGACAGCACGCCGTTGAAGCCGTCGCGCCAGCGCCACAGCGCCGCCGCCTCGCGCGGGCGCTCGATCGCCAGCGCCACGCCGCCCAGCAGCTCGCCCAGCTCGTCCGCCTGCGCCTGCGCCTGCTCGTGCGTCCCGTCCACCTCGATCAGCAGCGCGAAGCCCGCGCCGTCGGGGACCTCGCCCGGATAGGCGCCCGCCACGTGCGCCAGCGCCTCGCCGTCGAGGAAGTCCATCGCCGCCACCTCCATGCCCGCCGCCAGCACGTCCAGGATCGCCGCGCAGCCCTGCGCGCGCGTGCGCACGAACACCGCCTGCGCGAGGCGAGCCTCGCGTGCCGGCAGCAGACGCAGGCGCACAGCCGTGATCACCCCCAGCGTGCCCTCCGAGCCGATCAGCAGGTCCTTGATGTCATAGCTCGCCACGTCCTTGCGCGCCCACCCGCCCACTCCCACCAGCTCGCCCGGCGCCAGCACCGCCTCCAGGCCCGTCACCCACGCGCCCGTCACGCCGTACTTCAGCGCGTGCGG
>JAXDGQ010000110.1:0-3153 GCA_034664965.1 Solirubrobacteraceae bacterium
CCGCGAGCGCTGGCCTCGGTGATTGCTCAGATCGCCCGCTGGACCCATCCCCTCAAGGGCTGTGCGCTCAATGAGCACCCCCCTTTGAGGCCGCCTTCGAGCCTCCCTGCCCGACGCCAGACTATCCGAGCGTCTGCTGCTGGTCAATGACTCTGCCCAGGGCGACCTGGCGGCGCCCGATCCCATGAACGCCGGCACCCCAGGGCAGGCCGGAGGTGTCTCTCCGGTAAGACTCGCGGCGCGCTGGACGGGGAAGTCAGCAGCGCGCCGCGAGCAAGGAGCCGATTCCGACATTCCATTGTCAGGACCGACTGGAGTCGGATACCCGCGAACGGGCGCGATCGACCTAGACGTTCGTCTGGTTTGTCGGCGACGCTCTACTGCGCTACCGAGACATCCAACGGCACGACCTCGGTGAACTTCACGGTGTCCATGAACTGCCGAAAGCGCGCCGCCTTGCCGTCCCGGATATCCCAAACATGCACGGCGGTTTGGTCCAGGTTCTTGCCCGAACCCCTGCCGGTGCCGGTGTAGCGGACGACTACAGCAACAGAGTCGCCCGTCGCCATGAACTCCTCGGGCGTAACCGCAAAATTCTCCACGTCTTCCGATATCGGGCCAAAGACCTTCAGGGCCACAGACTCTGGGCCACGATGTAGACCGCCATATGGCATCCCCTCGGCCTCATACCACTCGATGTCGCTGTCGAATGAGGCGAGTACGCCCGGAACATCGCCCGTCGCAAATGCCGCATAGATGCCCTTGACCACCTCAACGCTCTGCTCGGCCATGATGGTTCCTCCTCTGGTGGACGCTCTCGGTGCCGAGGCTACCCCAGATCGCCTCGCCCGCGCCTGCTGCGCTTCGACGGCCTCTACGTTCTGCTCGACATCGCCTACTCCTCGAGGCCGACGGCTTTGAGGGCGGCCTGCTCGTCGTAGAACTCCTGATAGCGGGCGATCTTGCCCTCCCGAAACGTGAAGATCGTGTAGATGCGGGAGCTGACGCTTGCGCCGCTCGTCTTCCCTCGGGCGTTCTCGCGAGCTATGGCAAGCACGTCCTCGCCGCAGTCGATGAATCGCTCGACCTCGAATCCGTACTCGTCCCATTGCTCCAACCATCGCTCCCAGGACTGGCGCACGCCGTCATGTCCCCGATATACGCGTCGGTCGAGAAGATCCGGATGCTCGACCCACTCGATGTCTGGGTGGCACGTCTGCCTGATGATCTCGGGCAGCGCCGCGAGCAACTCGTCCTTCTCCAGGCTCGCCGTCCCGGACAGGATGGCTTCAACGAACTCCACGTTCTCCTGCGACATCGGCTACTCCTCATGCCCCACGGCTTCGAGGGACTCCCCGGGTCGCTCGGTCCACACCACACGCAGGTGGCGGCTCGGACCGGCGACGGACAGCAACCCGTCCTCCTCGTGGACCAGCCCGCCCGACCAGCGGACCATGTCCCGCCAGGGTCGGGGGTCGTGGACTCCTTAGCCATCGCCCGCCCAGTATCCCGCACGCCGCCTCGTCACCGGAATGTGTAAGCCACCGGTCATTCCCAGCCTACGCCGCCAGCAAAGGAGCCGACGGCTCCATGAGCTCCGCGGCTGGGGCGTTCGGGTGTGCTTATGCCACGCGGGTCGGCGCAGACACGCGCGGGCGACGCCAAGACCGGCGCTCTGCGTTGACGACTCTCCGGACGACGAGCTCCTCGCCTGCCGAGACGTGTGGCTTCAGACGGGCCGGATGTGACATTGCGTATGCGAGGCCGCCGAGCAGGGCTACGTCGGCGACTACGTTGATGGCGATAACGAGCGAGAGGGTCAAGAGATACTCCTAGAGGTGTTTGACGCGTCATCGACGCCCCCCAACGGGGTACTTGAGCACCGTGGACGGATGTACCTCGAGGGTGAGCCCGCTGCGGGATAATCCCTGCGTGATGTCTGAGAAGTCCAGCCGCACATCGCGCCGAGGATGGATGCCCGTGACAAAGCTCAGTCACATCGATCTCGTCGTCACCTCGCTCGAGCGCAGCCTGCGGTTCTATCGGGGCCTGCTGGAGCCGATTGGCTGGAACGGGCTGAGCGAGATCAGCGGGGAGCGCGGGGAGCCGATCTGGTATTTGTCGGCGCCGGGGTCTGGGGTGGCAGCGATCGGGCTCAGACAGAAGCAGTCCGACGCCCATCCGCTGCCATATGACCGGTATGCCGTCGGAATCCACCATGTCTGCATCGACGTGCCATCGCGCGAGGTGGTGGACGAGCGCGCACTGTGGTTGGCCGGGCAGGAGGCGGTAGTTGAGAGCGCACCACGTGAATACGAGTACACCCCCGGCTACTACGCGGTCTTCTTCTTTGACCCGGACGGGATAAAGCTGGAGCTGCTCCATCGACCGAGCTACTGGGAGAGCAGCACCGCGCTCGCCGATCCCGAATCGAAGAAGTAGGCGATGTCGCAGGAGAACGTGGAGATCATGCGCAAGGCGATCGAGGCTTTCAACCGCCGCGACGCCGAGGGCTTTGGAGCGCTGTTCGTCAAGGATGCAGAAATCGTCCCGGTTCGAGCTGCTTTGGAGGGGACGGTCTATCGGGGTCCCGAAGCCGGGGCGCAGTATTGCGCCGCCGTTGACGCGAGCTGGGAGAACCTCGCGTGGGAGGTCGAGGCGGTCAGGGACGACAACGACTGGGTTCTCGCCTTGGGGCACATCCGAGGTCGCGGGCGCGGCAGCGGTGCCGACTTCGACGCACAAGGCGCGTGGCTGGCCTGGTTCCACGGTGGGAGGCTCACGCGCTTTCGGACCTATCCCGAGCGCGCCGCAGCCCTCGAAGCCGTGGGGCTGGCGGAGTAGCCGGTGTCGCAGGTGAGCCGAGCGGCTTGCCCCGCAGGTTGCAGGAAGATGAGCATCACCGCCGCGCTGAGCGCAAACATGCGAGTCAGGAGGCAGAGCTCCCCCCGCGAGCCACCAAGCCGGCGTAGACCAGCGCGAGTGCCTCGCCGAGTAGCTCCGGGCGGACGGAGCCGGGCTCGATCAGGTCATCGACCGCGAGACCGCCGATGATGCTCATCACGATGCGGGCGACGTCCTCCGCCGGCATCGGCAGCCCCGGCGCCCCCAGATGGCGCGCCCGGGCCTCGAGCGCGGCGGCGAGGGCGCTCC
>JAXDGQ010000111.1:0-10209 GCA_034664965.1 Solirubrobacteraceae bacterium
GCAGGCGCCGCGTGTCGCGTCACGCTGCGCGGCAAGCGCATCGTCGTTGCCCGCACGAGTGCAGCCGTGAGGCTGCTGCGGACCGGGACCGGGCAATGCCGCGGAACGGTGACGCTGCGTTACAAGCAGAAAGCCGCAGGCAGGCGCTTCAAGCTGAAGAGCATCGGCAGCGCGCGGTTCTCGATCGTCCCGGGCAGGAGCCAGGTGGTGAAGATCAAGCTGAACAAGCTGGGTCGGAGGCTGTTCCTGGCCGGGCACGGCAAATTGAACGCGAGTCTGGCGGTGCTGCGAACGAGCCCGGGGCCGAAGCTGGCGAAAACGGCCAGCGTTCGTCTGAGCGTGAAGAAACCGCGCAGCCCGTCCAAGATCGCGCACTAGCGAGCGCGAGCGCCGGCGCAAAACCGCGCTGCACTATTGTCGTGGGCCTATGGCCCGAATCCCGATCAACATTGCAGAGCTTGTGGGTGAGACGCCGCTGGTGGAGCTCGCTCGGATGCTGCAGGGGACGCCGGCGGCCGACAACCGGGTGCAGCTGTTCGCCAAGCTCGAGTCATTCAACCCGGGCGGCAGCGTCAAGGATCGCATCGGCGTGGCGATGATCGAGGCGGCGGAGGCCGACGGGCGGATCGAGCCGGGACGCACGACGATCGTCGAGGCGACGAGCGGCAACACGGGCATCGCGCTGGCGTTTGTGTGCGCGGCCAGGGGCTACGAGCTGGTGCTCACGCTGCCGCAGGGGATGAGTCGCGAGCGCGAGAGCCTGCTGCGCCTGTACGGGGCGCGCGTCGAGGTCACGGAGTCGCTGGGCGGGATGAGCGAGGCCGTCGAGGCGGCACGCGCGATGGCGAGCGACGACGACGTTTTCCTGCCCGACCAGTTCACCAACCCGGCAAACCCCGAGGCGCACCGCAAACGCACCGGGCCGGAGATCGAGCGCGCGCTGGATGGCCGCGTGGACGTCCTCGTTGCCGGCGTGGGCACCGGCGGGACGATCACGGGCGTCGGCGAGTACCTGCGCGAGCGAAACCCGGATCTGCGCGTGGTGGCGGTCGAGCCGCAGGGCTCGGCGGTGCTCTCGGGCGGGCAGCCGGGACCGCACCGCATCCAGGGGATCGGTGCCGGCTTCGTCCCGCCCGTGCTCAACCGCGAGCTGCTCGACGAGGTGATGGCCGTGTCCGACGACGACGCGATAAGCACGGCTTGGGCGTGCGCAAAACGCATGGGCCTGCTCGCCGGCATCTCCTGCGGCGCCGCGCTGTGGGCGGCACTGCAGGTCGCGGCGCGCCCGGAGTCCGCCGGCAAGCGGATAGTCGTGATCATGCCCGACTCCGGCGAGCGCTACATCTCGCAGGCGTTCTTCGCACCTTAGAAAAAGTCGCTGCACAGTCAACTATCTCCGGTTTCGCCGCTACGCTTTGCAGATGGCCGGCTTCGAGCTCGCGCGGGTCGTCAAGGAGGTTCGCCGCGACGTGCAGGCTGCGCGTTCGCGCGATCCGGCCGCGCGCGACGTGGGGCAGCTGGAGATCCTCACGACGTGGCCGGGCATCCATGCGCTGCTCGCCCACCGGGTCGCGCACGCGCTGGACTCCGCGGGGGTGGCGCTGCTGCCACGGCTGATCTCGATGCTGACGCGGATGCTGACGGGCATCGAGATCCACCCGGCCGCGCGGATCGGCAGCGGCCTGTTCATCGACCATGGCACCGGCGTCGTGATCGGCGAGACGGTGGACATCGGCGATGACGTGACGCTCTACCAGGGCGTCACGCTGGGCGGCACGGGCTTCGCCACGGGAAAGCGCCATCCGACCGTGCAGGACAACGTGACGATCGGCTCGGGCGCGAAGCTGCTCGGCCCGATCACGGTCGGACACGGTGCAAAGATCGGCGCGAACAGCGTGGTCATCACCGACGTGCCGCCGAACTCGACGGTCGTCGGCAACCCGGGGCACCCGGTGCGCGTCGAGGGCCGCCGGGCCGAGGGGCCCGACGCCGACTGGATACACCTGCCCGACCCGATCGCCGAGGCGATCCAGGGGCTGGCGAGCCGCATCGGCGCGCTGGAACGCACCGTCGCCGAGCTATCGGAGGGCAGCCCCGACCCGGTCGCCGAGGTACGTCCGCTGCGCACGGTCAAGGGGCCCAATCCGGCGGGAGGCTGAAGCCGCGAACCGGCCGTGGCGGGCACGAGCATCAGCCGGGCGCGCACCTATGCTGGGGGAATGGTCGTCAATCCCCATGCCGAGCACCTCCAGGAGCTGTTGGAGGGCCTGAACGAGCCCCAGCGCGAGGCGGTCACGCACGGCGAGGGGCCGCTCCTGATCCTCGCCGGCGCGGGCAGCGGCAAGACGCGCGTGCTGACCCACCGGATCGCCTACCTGATCTACACCGACCAGGCGCAGTCCAACGAGATCCTGGCGATCACGTTCACGAACAAGGCCGCCAAGGAGATGAGCGGGCGGGTGGGGCAACTGCTCGGCAGGGCCACTCGCGGCATGTGGCTGATGACCTTCCATTCGGCGTGCGCGCGGATCTTGCGCGCCGAGGCCGAGCGGCTGGGCTACACGCGCCAGTTCACGATCTACGACCAGGCCGACGCGCGGCGCCTGACCAAGCGCTGCGCAGACGCCGTTGGCGTCGATCCCAAGCGCTATACCCCGGCGGCGATCCACAACCAGATCTCCGCGGCGAAGAACCGCCTGCGCGCGGCGTCAGACCTGCGCGACGCGGCCGGCTCGCCGTTCGAGGAGATGCTGGCGGACGTCTATGAGCTCTACGAGCGCGACCTGCATCGCGCGAACGCGATGGACTTCGATGACCTGCTGTTTCGCACGGTCAACCTGCTGGAGCTGTTCGAGGACGTTCGCGAGCGCTACTCGCTGGCCTTCCGCCATGTGCTCGTCGACGAGTACCAGGACACCAACTACGCGCAGTACCGCATGCTGCAGCTGCTGGTCGGCGGCGGCCGTGCAGAGCCAGCCCAGGGACACCGTACGAGCATTCCCGGGCACCGCAACCTCGCGGTGGTGGGCGACGACGCACAGTCGATCTACAGCTTTCGCGGCGCTGAGGTGAGGAACATCCTCGACTTCCAGGACGACTTCCCCGATGCGCGCGTGGTCAAGCTCGAGCAGAACTACCGCTCGACGGAGACGATCCTGCGTGCCGCGAACGCGGTGATCGCCAACAACCGCGGCGGCATCGCCAAGCGCCTGTGGAGCGAGCTCGGCCAGGGCGACCAGGTCCACATGCGCGCGCTGGGCGACGAGCACGCCGAGGCGCGGATGGTCGTCGGCGAGATCGAGCGGCTGGTCGACGAGGGCACGTCGCGATCGGAGATCGCAGTGCTCTATCGCACCAACGCGATGTCGCGGGTGGTCGAGGACACGCTGGTGCGCCGCGAGATCGCCTACCAGGTGATCGGCGGGACGAAGTTCTACGAGCGCGCCGAGATAAGGGATGCGATCGCCTACCTGCAGTTCCTGGCCAATCCCTACGACGTGGTGAGCTTCGGGCGGATCGCCAACTCTCCCCGCCGCGGTCTCGGCCAGACGTCGCTGGCGCGCGTGCTCGCGCATGCCGACGCGGCGGACATCTCGGTGTGGCAGGCGGCGGCGGCGCCGCAGGAGGTTCCGGGCCTGGGCACGGCGGCGATCAAGGCGCTCGGCCGCTTCATGGACACGATGGCCGAGCTGCGCGTGCTGGCGGGCACGGCGACCGACGACGGCACGGTCGTCGGCGAGGACGACCCGGCGACACCGGATGCCGTGCCGGTCGGCGACCTCTTGGAGGCGGTGCTCGCGCAGAGCGGCTACATCGAGGCGTTGGAGGCCGAGCGGACGATCGAGGCGCAGGGGCGGGTCGAGAACCTCGAGCAGCTGGTCGAGGTGGGACGCGAGTTCGACGCCGCCGCCGAGCCGGAGAACGACACGCTGGACGTGTTCCTGCAGGAGATCTCGCTGGTAGCCGACGCCGACTCGCGCAGCGACGACGAGGGCCTGGTCACGCTGATGACGGTGCACAACGCGAAGGGGCTGGAGTACCCGGTCGTGTTCATCGCCGGCTGTGAGGAGGGGGTCTTCCCGCACTCGCGCGCGCTCGACGAGGGCGGCCTGGAGGAGGAGCGCCGGCTGTTCTATGTGGGGGTCACGCGGGCGATGCGCGAGCTCTACCTCACCTACGCGATGCGCCGGGCGGTCTTCGGCGCCCAGACGCCGGGTCTGCGCAGCCGCTTTCTCAACGAGATTCCCGCGGAGCTGCTCGATGAGGTGCAGCCCAGCGATCGCCTGGGCGCCGGGCGCCTCGGCGGTGCGATCACGGCAGGGGTCACGCGTGGCGCGCGCTCGCTGATCACCGGCGGTTCGCACGGCGCGAGCGGATCCCCGGGAGCTGAGTGGGCGAGCTCCGGCGGCTCGCGCACAGCGGTCGCCAATGCGTTTGCACTCGGCGAGGACGTCGTGCACGCGGCATTCGGCGAGGGCGTGGTGACGGGGGTCGAGCCGGGCGGCGTGATCGTCGTGCGCTTCGCCGGCGACGGCTCGGAACGCAAGCTGATGGCCGAGTACGCACCAGTCAGCCGCCGCTGAAGCGGCGCGCGCACGTGCCGCCGGGCGGTCAGCGCAGCGCGTAGCATCCGCGCCGTGAGCGCGAGCATCATCGACGGCAGGGCGATCGCCGCGCGAGTTCGCGAGCAGGTCCGCGAGGAAGTCGCTGCGTTCACCCAGCAGACCGGGCGCGTCCCCGGGCTGGCGACGGTGCTGGTCGGCGAGGACCCGGCCTCGGCGGTGTACGTCGGCGCCAAGCAGCGCGCGTGCGCGGAGGTCGGGATGACGCCGTTTGACCGCCGCCTGCCGGCCGGAGCGTCCTTCGATCAGGTCGCCGAGGAGCTGCAGGTGCTCAACGCCGACGAAGCGGTCAGCGGGGTGCTGCTGCAGCTCCCCGTCCCCGAGCAGCTCGACGGGTCGGCGCTGACGGCGCTGGTCGATCCCGACAAGGACGTCGATGGGCTGACGCCGGTCAACGCCGGG
Source organism: Solirubrobacteraceae bacterium (assembly GCA_034664965.1). Lineage (GTDB taxonomy): Bacteria > Actinomycetota > Thermoleophilia > Solirubrobacterales > Solirubrobacteraceae > Palsa-744. Next base: position 5,025 of record JAXDGQ010000111.1, read on the forward strand.
CTGCTCGCGCTCGGCCGTCCGGGGCTGCGTCCGTGCACGCCGCTGGGCGTGATGGAGCTCCTTGCGCAGACGGGCGTGCCCCTGGAGGGCGCCGAGGCAGTCGTCGTCGGGCGCTCGAACCTGTTCGGCAAGCCGATGGCGCAGCTGCTGCTCGGCGCGAGCGCGACGGTGACGGTCTGCCACTCGCGCACGCGCGAGCTCGCGGCGGTCTGCGCGCGCGCGGACGTGCTGATCGCGGCGGTTGGCCGGCCGCGGCTGATCGGCGCCGGGTTCGTCAAGCCGGGGGCCGTCGTGATCGACGTCGGCCTCAGCCGCCTGACGCCCGAGGAGGCGCAGAACAAGAGCGGCCTGGTGGGCGACGTCGACTTCGCTGCCGTGTCGCAGATCGCCTCTGCGATCACACCGGTGCCAGGGGGCGTCGGGCCGATGACGATCGCCTTTCTGCTCGGCAACACGCTGCTGGCCGCCGAGCGGGGTGTGGCATGAGCCTTGGCAAGGTGCGCCTCGGCGAGCTGCTCGCGCTGGCGGGGGCGGTGCTCGTGATCGTCTCGCTGCTGCTGCCGTGGTACGAAGGCTCCTCGTCGGGCACGCTGGATGCCTGGGAGACGTTCGGCGCCGGCGTGGTCCTCTTGCTCGCCGGCGCCGCCGGAGCGGTGTGGCTGTTCTTGGCCGCGCTCACCGAGCGCAGCCCCGCCCTGGCAGTGGAGGCGGCCGTGTGGGGCGTCCCGCTGGGTATCGCCGCGTCGATAGCGGCGATCGTGCGCGTCCTGGAGCGCCCCGACCACGCCACCGGGCTGTGCGCCGGCGCGTGGCTGGCGCTGGCCGGCGCGGTGGCGATCCTCGTCGGCGCGTGGCAGGCGGTCCGCGACGAACGCCGGTCGCTGTATGCGCCGGCGGCACCCGAGACGCGCCCGCGCGAGGACGACTCGCCCCCGTACGGGCACCACGCCGGCTGACGGGCAGCTCCGGAGCACTGCCGGCGGCGCATAGAATCCACGGCCGTGATCGACCGTGACGAGGTACTGCACGTGGCGCGCCTGGCGCGCCTCGCGCTGAGCGACGAGGAGATCGAGCCGATGGCGCGCGAGCTGTCGGCCGTGCTCGACCACGTCGCGAAGATCGCCGAGCTGTCGCTGGAGGACGTGTCGCCCACGTCGCACGTGGTCGAGATCACGGGCGCGCTGCGTGCCGACGAGCCGCGGCCGTCGCTGCCGCGAGAGGTCGCGTTCGACCAGGCGCCGGCTGTCGGCGACGAAGGCTTCCTCGTGCCCAGCCCGCAGGCATGACGGCGGACATGCTCGAGCTGACGGCGACGCAGGCGATCGCCGAGATCGAGGCGGGGAGCATGAGCGCGCGGGAGCTGTTCGCCTTTTATCGCCAGCGCGCGGACGAGCACGGGGGAGACGTCGACGCCGGCGGCTTGAACTGCTTTACGTGGGTCGCCGCGGAGGTCGCCGAGGGCGCCCCGGGTCCGCTCGCCGGGGTTCCGCTGGCGGTCAAGGACCTGTTCTGCACGAAGGGCGTGCCCAGCCAGTCCGGCTCGCGCATCCTCGAGGGCTACCGGCCGCCGTACACGGCGACGTCGGTGGAGCGCCTGCAAGCGGCCGGAGCGACGCTCTTGGCGAAGGCCAACCAGGACGAGTTCGCGATGGGCTCGTCGAATGAGAACTCGGCCTTCGGCGCGGCGCTGAACCCATGGGACCGCGGGCGCGTGCCCGGGGGTTCCTCGGGGGGCAGCGCGGCCGCTGTGGCCGCGGGACTGGCGCCGTGGGCGCTCGGCACCGACACGGGGGGCTCGATCCGCCAGCCGGCGGCGATGTGCGGGATCGTCGGGCTCAAACCGACATACGGGGCGGTCTCGCGCTACGGGATGATCGCGTTCGCCTCATCGCTGGACCAGGCGGGGCCGCTGACGCGCGACGTGACCGACGCGGCGCTGCTGCTCAAGCACATGATCGGACGCGACCCGTGCGATGCGACCTCGCTGCAGTTCCCCGAGGAGATCGAGCGGCCGCGCGCCGAGCGGCTGGACGGCGTCCGCCTGGGCGTGCCCGCCGAGCTGCAGAACCCGGGTGCGGACTTCGCCGGCGCCGAGCTGGCGCCGAGCGTCCGTGCGGCCTTCGAGCGCGCGCTGTCGCTCGCCCGGGAGCTCGGGGCGAGCGTGCAGGAGATCCATCTGCCGCACGCCACGCACGCGCTCTCGGCGTATTACATCCTCTCCTCCTCGGAGGCCAGCTCGAACCTCGCCCGCTTCGACGGCGTGCGCTACGGCGCGCGCGCACCGGACGCGACTGACCTGGTGGACATGTACACGCGCACCCGCCGCGACGGTTTCGGGCCGGAGGTCAAGCGGCGCATCATGCTCGGCACGTACGCGCTGTCGGCGGGCTACTACGACGCCTACTACGGCCGCGCCCAGCGCGTCCGCACGAAGATCGCCGAGGACTTCAGGACGGCCTTCGCCGATGTCGACCTGATCGTCACGCCGACTTCGGCGAACGTGGCATTCGCGCTCGGCGAGAAGACGGCAGATCCGTGGTCGATGTACCTCTCAGACTTCTTCACCGTGCCGATGTCGCTGGCCGGGATACCGGCCATCTCGATCCCGTGCGGCCTGGGCGCGCCCGGCGCCGGGGCTGGCGCGAGTGGGGCTGGGCTGCCGGTCGGCCTGCAGATCGCCGGCCCGGCGTTCAGCGAGAACCGGCTGCTCGGCGCCGCGCACGCGCTGGAGCAGGCGATCGGCTTTGAGCAGGGGCGCGCGCGTGTCTGACGGCTCGGTCGGCGAAGGCACCGCCGCGGCCCTGGAGGCGGTCATCGGCCTGGAGATCCACGTGCAGCTGGCAACGGCGACGAAGATGTTCTGCGGCTGCGCGCTGTCCTTCGGCGACCCCCCGAACACCCACACCTGCCCGATCTGCCTGGGCCTGCCGGGCAGCCTGCCCGTGGCCAACGAGCGCGCTGTGCACTTCGGGCTGATGATCGGCCACGCGCTCGGCTCGCAGCTGGCGCCGCGCTCGAGCTTCCATCGCAAGAACTACTTCTACCCGGACCTGCCGAAGGGCTACCAGATCTCCCAGTACGACGAGCCGCTGTGCCTCGGCGGGCGCCTGGGCGAGGTGCGCATCCACCGCGTGCACCTGGAGGAGGACGCGGCGAAGCTGATCCACGTCGGCGAGAGCGGTCGCATCCACGGCTCGGACTCCAGCGTGGTCGACTTCAACCGCGGCGGGACGCCGCTCGCGGAGATCGTCACGGAGCCCGACCTGCGCTCACCCGAGCAGGTCGGCGAGTGGCTGCGACTGTTGCGTGCGACGCTGCGCCGGCTCGGCGTCAGCGACGTGAACATGGAGGAGGGATCGCTGCGCTGCGACGCCAACATCTCGCTGCGCCCCGCCGGCAGCGAGGAGCTGGGGGTCAAGACGGAGCTGAAGAACATGAACTCCTTCCGCTTCATCGAGCGCGGAATCAGGGCGGAGGTCGAGCGCCAGCGCCGGATCATCGAGTCGGGCGAGACGGTCGTGCAGGAGACGCTTCACTTCGACCCGGCCTCGGGCGCGATCACGTCGCTGCGTTCCAAGGAGGAGGCCCACGACTACCGCTACTTCCCCGAGCCGGATCTGCTGCCGGTGGCGATCGACGAGGCGATGCTGGCGGCGGCGCGCGAGGCGATGTCCGAGCTGCCGGCCGAGCGGGCCGAGCGCTTTGAGAACGAGCTCGCCCTGAGCGCCGACAGCGCCCAGCTGCTGGCGTTTCGCGGCGAGCTGGGCGATTACTTCGAGGCGGCGCTCGCTGCGCACGCCGATCCGCCGCCGCCGGCGCAGGCGCTGGCCAACTGGATCGCCGGCGATCTCGTCGCGCGGCTGGGAGAGGGCGAGGACCCGGCGGCCTCCCGTGTGCAGGCTCGCGCGCTGGCGGCGCTGGTCGGCCTGGTGGCGGCCAAGCGCGTGAGCGTCGGCGCGGGGCGCCAGGTGCTCGACAAGCTCGTCGCAGAGGGCGGCGAGGATCCGGCGGCGATCGTCGAGGAGGAGGGCCTTGCGGCGCTGGGCGGCGACGACGAGCTGGGCGCGATCGTCGCGGCCGCGCTCGCGGCCAACTCCGAGGCAGCCGAGCGCGTGCGTGCGGGCAACGAGAAGGCGATCGGGCCGATCGTCGGTGCCGTGATGCGCGAGACCAAGGGCCGCGCCGACGGCACGGAGGTCATGCGCCTGGTGCACGAGCAGCTGGGCATCTGACCGGACGGCGCCACGGCGCGCCGAAAGGCCGCGAAAGGGCGGCCCGCGGGCGCTGACACTTCGCAGTGACGCCGCGGGGACATTTTGGACGCTGGGCCAAAGGCAGCGGAGCGCCGCTGCGCAAATATGCTCGCATGACCTCGGCAAGCCCCAACGCGAACATCAAAGCTTCCCGGCGGTTCATCCTCCTGCCGGAGGAGTCGGTGAATGGACACGGTCAGCGACCGCGGATCCGTCGCTATCAACTCACGAGCGTCGGCCAGCGTCCCTGTGCAAACGGCGTCGATGGCGCAACGGCAAGGATCGCCGGCGGACCCGACCGTCGTGGCCGGATGTAGCCGGGCTGTCCACATCGATCTCGCCTCGGCTTCCCTCTGGCCGGAGCGAGCGATGCGGCCGGACAGGACCGCGGTTTCCTGTCCGGCCGTATCACCGAATCTCTCGCACCGCCGCCGGCGCCGTGCCGCCTCGTACCGCCTGCTTTGTGAGTACCCTGGAGAGATGAACGAATCTTCCTCGAGGTCGATCGGCCGCACAGTGGTCGCCGGGTTGATCCTGCTGGTGGCCGCGTGGGTGCTGCTGCACTTCGTGATCGGCATCGTCACGGCCGTCGCGAGCATCCTCGTCGTGGTGCTGGCGATCGCCGCCCTCGTGTGGGCAGTGCGCGTCCTTCTGTAGCGGGGCTGGGCGGCGATGGCCTACGTGATCATCGCGGTGTGCTTCGGCCTGGCCGGGGGGTACGTCGGCAAGATCAAGGGCAGCTCGTTCGTACTGTGGTTTCTGATCTCCGGCGCCGTTCCCGTGTTCGGCCTGCTCGCAGCGCTGGCCTATCGCTTCGAGCGCGACGAGCTGCGCCGCGAGTGCCCGAACTGCGGACGCGTGACGAAGATCTACGACGCGCTGTGCACGCGCTGCGGCGCCGAGCTGGACTTTCCCGAGACGGCGATCGCGCC
>JAXDGQ010000112.1:0-5641 GCA_034664965.1 Solirubrobacteraceae bacterium
GCCCGCGCGCGTGGCGCCGTAGATGTGCGGCACGCCGGACGAGTCGCGCACGATCGTCACGTCGGCGCGTGGGGCGTAGGTGCGCTCGACCTGGTCCGGCGGCGTGCCGAAGCTCGCGTCCTTGAAGTAGCGATCGAGCGAGGCGTCGTCGGTCAGCGAGCCGTACCCGGACAGCAGGTCGCGGTAGAGCGGGAGCTGGTCGTCGGCGTGGGCGGGCCGGCCGCCGCCGGCCTCGAAGCGGGCGAGGTCGGCAGCGTTGTCGAAGCCGTTCTCTCCCGGCGGCAGCACGTTGCGAAAGCCGCCGAGGTCGTTCTCCCGGTAGGCCCCGGCGGGAGGGCCGCCGCCGCCCGTGCCCGGTAGGGGCGGGATAGGCAGCTGAGCGGACGCGGGCGCGACCGAGCCCAGCGCGATCAGGGCACCGGCAACCACCGCGGCGTGTCTCGGCCTCATTCCCTCGCTCCCGCGCGGCAGGGTACCTTGAAGCGCGTGCGGCGGGCGTGGGTGGTGGTCAAGCGAAGCGTCGTGTCCTTCTACGACGACCAGGCGACCCACCACGCCGCGGCGCTCACCTACTACGCGCTCATGTCGCTGTTTCCGACGTTGCTGCTGGCGGTGTCGCTGCTGGGGCTGCTGGGGGAGTTCCCAGCGACCTACGAAGCGATAATCCACCACCTGCGAAAAGTCGTGCCCGCGACCACTTTGGCGCCGCTCGACACTGCCGTTCGCGCGGCGCTGAAGAGCAAGGGCACGGCCGCCGCCGGGCTGGTCATCGCTGTCGTTACCGCGCTCTACGGCACCACCGGATACCTCGAGGCTGCTCGACGCGCTCTCAATGTCGTCTTTCACGCGCGCCGCGGACGTAGCTTTGTGCGCCGAAAGCTGATTGACATCGCGTCGACCTTCGTCCTGATGATGCTCGTGCTGACGACCTTGCTGCTGATGTTCGCCGGTGGCGGCATCGCGCGCGAAGCGCTCGGATCCGAGGCGGCATCGGTCTGGCGGATCGCACGCTGGCCCGGCGCGTTCACCGGTGCGCTGCTCGCGTTCTCGTTCATCTACTACGTCACGCCCGACGTCCAACACCGCCCGCTCCGATGGATCGCGCCAGGGGCGCTGGCCGGCGTCGCGCTGTGGCTCGCAGCGTCGGCCGCGTTCTCGAGCTACCTCGCCAACTTCAAGAGCTTCAACGTGACCTACGGCACATTCGCCGCGGCGATCATCCTGCTCGTCTGGCTGTGGCTCACGAACGTCGCACTGCTGTTCGGGGCGGAGGTCAATGCGGAGATCGAGCGCGCGAAGCAAATCGCTGAGGATGTGCCGCAGTCCCAGACACTCAACCTGCCACCCGCGGGGCTGTAAACGGTCTCGCGTTAGCCGCGCTCGGGCAAGCGGGCAGCCGGGGGCGACGCTGTTTCAGCTCCGCAGCGGGAGGGTGACGCGGATCGTTCACTACTTCGACCGCGACCACGCCCCGCCGACCTCGGCCTGGCGGATTAGGCGACGACTCGCGCTCGGCGGCTCGGCGAAGACAGCTTAGACATGCGTCATTGCGACCGAGTACCTGGCGGGCTCCCAGACACGGGCGACGCCATCGCTCGGTGTGGCGTCCACCAGCGGTGGCCTACGTGATCGGAGGGAGCCGAGCGCACGCTCTGCCCGCTCTGGACCAAGGCCAGTCCGTTCAGCGATCATCTCGGCGCTGAGCTCGCAGGCAGAGTCGGATGCGAGCACCCGAAGGACCCTCGCCTCGTTCGCGGTGAGAGGCGGAAAGATTGCCGTAGCGTTGATAGGCGGAATGTCAGCCATGCGCATCAGTCGAGACTACCCCGGGACTGCTCCAATGACCCCTGGCGGTTGGTCTAGGAGGGCCTAGCGAAACTGCTGGAGCTGAAACCGCGCGATCGATCCGATCAAGACGCCGGCGAGCTGGCATACGAGCTGTCGCGCCTGCTGGATCGGCGCACTCGCGAACCCTGAGCTTTCCTGCGGGATACTGGGCGGGCGATGTCCGAGAAGCTGGACCTTGTGCGCCCGATCTTCGGCATGTGGGAACGTGGCGATTTCAGCTCGACCGAGTGGATGCATCCAGGCATCGAGTTCGATGGCCCCGACGGGCTCGACGGTAGTCGCTTGACTGGGGTGGCCGCGGTGGCGGATGCCTGGCGTGCGTGGCTGAGCACCGGGCTGGACTACCGCGTCGAGGCCGATTGGGACCGCGAGCGGGCGCTGGCTGACCTCGGGCTGGCGAAGTAGGCGATGTCGCAGGAGAACGTGGAGATCCTGCGGAGTGGGTATGCAGCGCTCCGCCGCCTGGACGCGGCCGCAGTCGCGGATGTTTGTGACCCTGAGGTAGTTTTCGAGTCTCGGATCACCGAGACGGACAGCGCAACGTATCGCGGCCATGACGGGATCCGCGAGTTTGTCGCTCAGCTGAGCATTGCCTTTGATTGGATCGACATCGAGCTGCTGGAGATCATTGACGACGAAGACCGGCTAGTCGCCACCAACCGCTTCCGCGCACGCGGCAGAAGAAGCGCCGCGGAGGTCCAGCAAACCTTCTTTCATGCCGCGACATTTCATAACGGTCGGGTGTCGTGGTGGAGCGTCTTCGACTCACAGGACAGAGCACTCAAAGCAGTCGGGCTGGAGGAGTAGGCGATGTCGAAGGAAAACGTCGAGGTGGTTCGCCGGTTTATCACGGCGCTCGTGAGGGCGCAGGCCACCAACGACTGGCAGCCCGTCCTCGCCGAGTTGGATAGCGACGTGGCGATTGACGATTTGGACATAAGTCTCGACACCGAGCACTACCGAGGACACGACCGGTTCCTCAAGTGGATCGCGATCTGGAACCAGAGCTGGGAGAGCTGGAGGGTGGAGGACTTGGAGGTCCGGCCGATCGGGGAGGACGGGGTTATCGGCCTGTTCGTGATGATCGCCAAAGGCAAGGGAAGCGGCATCGAGCTCTCTCGGCAGGACGCGGTGGTTTCCAAGCTGCGCGCTGGCAAGATCATAGAAATGGCGTACTACAACGACCAGCAGCAGGCCCTGCAGGCCGTGGGGCTGGCGGAATAGGCGATGTCGCAGACAAACGCTAGGGTTGTCCGCCGGTTTGTGGAGGCGCTTGTTAGTGGGCGAGGCGATGACCACTGGCAACTGGTCCTCGCTGACTTGGACAGCGACGTCGCGGTTGAAGATCTGGACATCAGCCTTGACACCGAGCGTTACCGCGGATACGCCGAGTTCCTGAGTTGGATCGCCGATTGGAGCGAGAGCTGGGGATCTTGGAGGATTGAGGGCGTGGAGGTCCGGCCTGCGGGCGAAGGTCGGCTTATTGCGCTGTTCCTTATGCTTGTCGAGGGAAGGGGAAGCGGCATCGAGCTTTCTCGCAAAGATGCGATGGTCTTCACCCTGCGCGAGGGCAAGATCGCGGGGATCGTCTACTACAACGACCAGCGGCAGGCCCTCACGGCCGTCGGGCTGGCGGAGTAGGCGATGTCGCAGGAGAACGTTGCGCTGGGGCGCGCGCCTCCGGTACCAGGACCCGGTTAGGGGCGGCATCCGAACGCGACGCCGCCCCTAGCGTCCAGCTAGATCGCAGAGACTGGCGGCCTTGAAGCCGTCGCAGGCTCTGCGTGGGGGCGGGTGGTCAGCCGGAAGGCGAATCCGGCTGCGACAAGAGCAAGGACGACTCCTGCCCCGATTCCGGCATCAGCCCAGTCGAAGCCGTCGGACTTGCCGGCAGTCGTGGATTCGAGTGGGAGGGTCGTGATCGGTGTGGCGATCGTCGCCTGCCCTGACGGTGACTCCGAGATGGGGCGCGCCGACGCCGCTGGCGCGAGCACAGCTCCGACAATGAGAGCGAGCGCAAAGAGCCTGATCAGTGTGTGGCGATTGAGCGGCATGTTGTCTCCTTCTCCGGTGCTCCTGGTGTGCCTGCGCAAAGGCACGGGTCGGACCAATGCTCCGCCCGCGAGAGCGACGTGTCTGTGAGGGTCCGCACAGCTCGCGGCGTGCACCTCCCACGGGAGCGGCCCCCGCGATCCCGCCCGGCGTTCGCGTGCGGGATACTGGGGGGCGATGTCGCAGGGGAATGTGGAGATCGTTCAGCGGCTGATCGGAGCGTTCAACGAGGGCGATGATGAGGGGATCGCCTCGATGCTGGCTCCCGACGCGGAGTTCGAGTCGCAGTCGTTGCAGACCTACAGGGGCAGGGCGGGCCTGACGGAGTACCGACGCAATCTCGACGAAGCCTGGGCCGAGTGGCGCCTTGAGGCGGATCGCTTCATACCAGCTGGGGCCGAACGGGTCGTCCACCTGCACCGGGTGCGTGGGCGCGGTAGGGGCAGCGATCTGGCTATAGAGCAGGACATCGCCATCATCTGGACGCTCCGTGCTGGCCAGGTGATGCGAGGAAAGGCGTTTCTCAGCCAAGCGGACGCTCTCAAGGCGGCCGGGCTGGCGGAGTAGGCGATGTCGGAGGAGAACGTGGAGTTGGTCAAGCGGCTCTATGACACCTGGCAGAAGGATGGCTTCGGTGTGGTGCCCGCAGTGATGGACCCAGACATCGAGTACGTCAACCCTCCGTATGCCGTCGAGCCCGGGACGCGCCGGGGCTACGAGGGATTCGCGATCGCTGCCCAGAACATCCGCAACGTCTACCCAACCCGGCGGTTCGAGCCGCTCGAGTTTCACGATGCACAAGACCGGGTGGCGGTGCGGGTGAGGGTGGTCGCACGCGGCGTCGGCAGCAGTGTCGAGGTCGATGTTGAGCGTGGCTACGTATTCGAGGTTCGTGACGGCAAGATCGTTCGGTTCGCGTGGTTCAACGAGCCCCTTGAAGCCCTCAATGCCCTGGGACTGGCGGAGTAGGCGATGTCGCAGGAGAACATCAAGCGCTGGCGCGAGTGGGTTCGGCTGTTCAACACACGGGACATAGAGGCGCTGATCGCGCTGTGCGATCCAGCCATCGAGTTCCACTCGGTGTTCGCGGCGGTGGGCGGCGCGGTCTACCACGGACACGATGGGCTGCGTAAGTGGCACCGCGACCTTGAAGAGGCGTGGGGGGCGGACATCAGCCTCGATATCGAGGCGTACTTCGACCGCGGCGAGAACACGCTCACGTTCCTCACGTATCGTGCCCGTGGACGGCACAGCGGGGCCGACGTTACGACGCCCGCAACGTCTGTGGCGAACTGGGGCGGCGGCCTCGTGACCTGCGTGAAGGTGTACCTCCACAGAGAGGACGCTCTGAACGACCTTGGTGCCTCCGAGGACGAACTGGAGCCGATCAAGCCTTGATGGACTCAGAGAACCTGGACCTCGTGCGCTCGATCTGCTCGGCCTGGGAGCGCGGCGACTACAGCTCGGTGGATTGGGCGGCCCCGGAGATCGAGTTCGTGACCGCCGACGGGACCGAACCGGGAAGCTGGACGGGGCTGGCCGAGATGGCAGATGGAATGCGCGACTGGCTGAGCGCCTGGGAGGATGCCCGCGCCGCGGCGGACGAGTACCGCGAGCTGGACGACGGGCGCGTCCTCGCCCTGGTGCACTTCACCGGACGCGGCAAGACGAGCGGCCTGGAACTCGGGCCGTTGTCGCCGAAGGGGGCCTTCTTGTTCTACGTCGGCGGCGGCAAGGTGAC
>JAXDGQ010000113.1:0-23358 GCA_034664965.1 Solirubrobacteraceae bacterium
GTCTGATGACAGCAGACCGCATGGACCTCGTCTACCGGGTCCTCGACGATCAACTCGTCGATGTCGACGGGCGACGCTGCGGACGAGTCGATGACCTCGAGTTCGACGGTGGTCCCGGTGGGCAGCCGCGACTCAGCGCGATCCTCAGCGGGTCGGGCGTTTGGCATCGCCGGATGCCACGGGCACTTAGGACGGCTGGAGCGCGCATCTTCGGCACCGGCGTCTTGGGGGAGGACGTCATCAGGGTGCCGTGGGAGTCGGTTGACGACATCACCAGCGTCATCCGCCTGAAGGCCAAAGCCGGCGAGCTGGGGCTTGCAAAAGGCGACGAAGCTGCCGCTAGGTTCGTCGCCAAATTCCCCAAGTCATGATTCGCGCCAGCGACTTGATCGGCTGTGAGCTTCGCACGGAGTCGGGCGAGCGACTCGGCCGCGTCCACGACCTGCGCGCCGAGCGAGCAGACGAACATTGGCGCCTGAGCGGACTTGTCCTCGGGCGTCGTGGGATATCTGCACGCCTCCTCGGCACCGGACCCGATCCGCTGATCAGCGGCGGGGTGATTGCGTGGGAGGCCGTCAGCAGGCTGGAGCTCGGTTGCATCATTGTCCGCAATGGCACCGTGCCGGCAGCGTAGCCGCCGACATTGCCGCGCTTGCGGACATCGCTTACTCCTCCAGCCCCACGGGGCAAGTCTTTCATCGAGGCGCAAGACGGGGTAGAGTTAAGGCGACTGAACGGAGTCAGGGCGGTGGAGTGCCCGAAGGAGCGGAGGGGGAATCGGATGGCAGGCCAGAGACATCGGCGGTTTGGGCAGTTCTGCGTTGCCGCGCTTGTGACTCTCGCGTCGCTCGGGCTTGCGTCGTCTGCCTCCGCCGCGATCTTCGACGGTCACGCTGGCGTGAGTCTGCAGCAGGCTGGCCCGAGCGCAATCGGCGAGGCTGCCGCGGTATCGACTCGACCCATGTGCCGGCGCGGATGGCATCTACGCGGTAGCGAGACGGGCGGCTATGTCTGCGCACGACGAGGACATCGATCACGTCCGAGTTGCCGCCCCCGTCAGCAGCTTCGCTCGCGTGGTCGCCGCTACGTTTGCCTGCCAACAACCGCAGGCAGCCCTAAGCCTCAGACCGGCCCCGCAACCACGCCGCTGTCCGCTCCACCGCAACCGCAACCCACTCCTGCTCCAGCTGCCGCACCCACTCTCACTCTCGACCAATACCTCGTCAACAAGGCGTTCGAGTACGCCAAGTACTACGGGGAAAGAGAACTTGCCGAAGCGCTCTACAACCACGTCTACTACTGGAAAATAGAACCGAACGGCTGTGCGATCATTGCCCCGAATCGCGCGGAGTGCGTGCTTCTTATCTACAAAGAAGTCGAAGTTCTCAACTATGATCAATCGTCGGTTGCAAACCTGTGGTACAAGGCGATCTACCTGCTAGGTGTTTACTACGAATACCAGGGTCCTGAACTCGGCTACAGAGCACGGCTCGGTCAGATCGGAGACTGGAACGTTGGCCCTTGGAAGTGGCTCTGAGCCGGCTCTCTCTTCTACTCCGCCAGTCCCACAGCTTTTAGGGCGTCTCGCCTGTGCAGAAACGCCTCGATCGCCGCGATCTTGCCACCGCGCAGCGCAAAGCGCACGGCGAACTCCTGTTCAAGTGCGATGTGGCTCGAAGCGCCTCTCACTTTGAGCTGACCGAGCCACAGCACATCCTCGCCCTGGTCGCGAAGCTCGGACTCCTGGAAGCAGACTTCGTCCCACGTCTGCCAGACAGCCTGCAACCCGCTCACGACTTGCTCGTAGCCGCGATAGGACGCGCCTTCCACGGCCGCGGGACCAGCCGGCATCCAGACGATGTCTGGAGTGGCGTAGCTGCGCCAGAGGTCAGGGTCGCGCTGATTCCAAGCATCGACCGCTCGGCGTACCAACTCCACGTTCTCCATCGCCCGCCCAGTATCGCGCACGCGGGCGCAGGCTCGGTTTTGACCAATTCCCGCTAGGTAGCAGCCGCTGCGAGTAGAGGAGCATCTGCGCCCAGACGAGGTCCCTCAGACCCGCCGGGCCGGCGGAGCAGGCGATGCCGACGGCGAATTGTGCGCAGCGCTCAGCTCAGCTCAAAAGGCGCTACTGCTGACCCGATCGCGACTAGCGCTGCGCCGGCAAGAAAGGCCACGACCACGAAGCCCTCGGCGACTGCAGCTATGCCGGCGTAAAGAGAAGCGCGCATACCCGTTCGTCGGTCGCCGTGGGGGCGCTGCTTGAGCCGCCTCGACGAATTGGCTGTTCCGCCCGGGACCCCGCGGCGCCCCTTCGGGGTCGGCTCAGCGCGTGCGCAGGGCAAGCACGAGGCCAACCAGGAGGACCGGCACTGCCGCCGGAGGATAGGCGGTGAGGCTGGCGATCAAGGCCAGCAGGGCGCAGCCGGCGGCAACGCGCTGATACGGATTGCGGGTGATGCGCATATCCGAGCATCGGGCGGCGCGGCCCGACGCTGTAGGGCACGCAACGGATGTTCCAGCAACAGCCCCGCGCAGGGCCCTGGCGCCGGCGGCCGGCGCGCGATCCTGATCCCGCGCGAGCCGGCCGCGCCATGAAGGCGATGCTGGGGATGCGCAAGCTCGACATCGCTGCTCTGCGCGGCGCGTCAGCCCGACTGGCAGCCGAGGCCGTTGTGGTCGGCGTCCAGCCTGTACGGGTCTGAGCCCGTCACATGCACCGGCTTCTTGGAGGCCGGGATTTCGCCGCAGTCGAGGTCGCTGACTCGCGGCAGGCACGGACTGTATCCAGGCTCACAGCCGCCGCTCGAGCCGCCACCGCTCGGAGCGGTCTGCCCGCCAGGCGGACGTTGGCCGTCCCCGGTGCTGCGGACGCCATAGCCCAGGCATCTCGCTCCCGACGAGGTTCGGCAGTCCCCGGCAGCGTCATAGGAGCGGTCCCCGGGAGGGCTGCCGCCGTATTGCGGCCCGCTCGTGCGCGTTCGGCCGCCGTTCAACGACACGGCCCAAACAGGATGCAGCTCATTCCAGGCGTGCTGGGTGTCATCGACCCATGCACCGGTCAAGCTGATGCGGTCGCCGACGTGCGGCTGCGGCAGGTGGCCCCCGTCGCGCGCCATGAACTCGACGACCAGGTCTCCATGCTGCTCGAGCGTGTTCGCCGGGGCCAAGAGGTGTCGGTAGGGCGAATCCAGCGCGACGTCGATGTGAAGGTCACCATCTGGCTCGTGTCGCACGATGGCCACACTGCCAACCGCGTGTTGACAGGCGCTGAGGACCCTGAGCCGACTCGGGTGATAGACACCACCCAGCACCCGCCCGGCTGACGGGCAGACCCGCCCTCGATTGACCGCACCTGCCTGATGCGCGACTCGGCGGTGGCGCCTCCCAGCCGAGTGGTGTGCGGAGATCACATGGCTTGCCGGTGCCGCGAGCGCAGATGTCGACGCACTTCCGCCGCCGCTTTCGCCGGCGCTGCACCCGGCAAGCGAGATGGTCACTGCCAGCAATGGGCTCAGAGCCCTCGCGGCCCGAATCCGGCGGCGCGCCATCAGCCGGCTAGTCGGCTTGCCGGGATGGGTCTGGCGCGTAGCGGTGATGGATCGCCAGCAGGTTGCCGTCGGGATCTGCGAAGAAGGCCTGCCGGCAGACGCCCGAGTCGATCGTGTCACCTCTGAACTCAACGCCGCGGGACTCGAGCTCGTCGTGCGCCGCGTCAAAGTCCTCGACGCGCAGCTCGATCGGATGGTTGTTGGTGCGGTACTCCATGCCGAAGGCCTCCGACTGCATCACCGCGATCGTGAGGTTGCCGGTCTCAAACTCACCCGCGGGCCTCTCTCCCCAGCGCTTTGACAGCCGCAGACCCAACACATCGCCGTAGAAGCCGGCCGCGGCCTCGAAGTCCTTGGTTGCGACTGTGATGAAGTCGGTACCCGTGATCAGGGGTTTCGGGGAAGTCATCTGAGGCTCCTTGGTGTCGTTGGCCCCCTCTGGCAGGATCAAGCGAGCCGGGCGGGCTGGCGAGCATACCCGTGGCGGCTCGCGCCCCGCTCGCCCTCGGCTCGCCGCCCGCTGGCGCCAGGTGACCATCTGAGGGCGGCGCCGTTCGATCAGGGCCCTGCTAGATCAGCTCGAGGTCTCCGTGCGAGAGTGCCCACGAGAGCCTCTGCGTCGGGTCGGGCGTCAGGTGCTTGTGAAAGGGGCGTGCGATCAGGTTGGTCGCGCCCGCCGCGGCGATGAAGCCGCACAGGGCGGCGTGGCGGCGGGAGGGGAACATGCAGGTGATCACGTCCGCATCGGCCGCCTGCCTGACCCGGCGCAACAGATGGCGCGCGCTTCGCACGTCGTCGTGCTCGACCAGCAGCTCGCAGACTTTCGAAATCCAAAGAGGCCCACGACGGCTTATGCGGAAGATCGCGATCCCGGCGCCATCGCCGGCGCCCGCCCTGACGGCCCGATAGTCTCCCAATCGGCCATACCGCCAGCGCAAGAAGGCGACATCTTTTGCCGTCGCCAGACGATCGCTTGGCCGCTTGACTCTGGCAAGCAGCTGCGAGACGCGCGCCTCGTCACGAAGGACCTCGGCCGCGCTCTCAGCTTCCACGCTCAGCCGCGGTGGCGCTGGATCTTTGTGACCCACTCGCCGAATCGCTTTGCTCAGCGGTCGAGCTGCTCGCACGTAGCGCGGGAGCTTGCCCACCTGGTGCTCGCCTGCCTTGATGCTGCCCGGGCGGCTGCGTCCGTTCGGGTTGGCCCACATGAAGGCAACGTCGCGAGGATGGTTCGCCGCAGCCCGCAGCGCCATCGAAGCGCCGCGGTAGTGGTAGGCAGGATCGACCGCGAAGTCGACACCGCGCGTAGCCGTCAGGAGCTCGCCACCCGCCCAGAATCGCCACGGAAGATATGCGCCGAAGCCGATCGTCACATCGTCAGCTTCGGCGACGAGCAGCGTCGAGGGCCCGAACGGGCCGTGCATGTGCTTCCAGCGAAAGAACTCCGACGCGCCGACGCCCTCCACATCGCCAAGCCATCCATTGAAGGCTTTCTGCAGGATGTCGAGCACGCGCGGCTCGTCGGCGTCGGTGAAGGCCCGCGCATGGACCGCGCGATCAGGGGGAGTCGTGACGGCCACCCAACGACCGTTGCGGGCAAGCCTAAATGCCGTCTAACGGACATCCGTGAAGTCGCTCATATCTAAGCGCTTCCTCACGCACACAGGCACAAGTCATCCTTTGGCCGTCGGCGAAACGCGGACCAGCACGGCGCTTGCCGCGGGAAGCTTGACGGTGACCGTTCCGCCGCGCGCAGGCAGGGTCCCGAATCGCCGGGGCTTCCACGAGCCATCGACGGCAACTTCGCTTTCCCCCAGCTCGGCCCCGGACAGCGCATGGAGCGACTGACCGGTCAAGGCAAGCGTGCTCGCCCGCGCATAGCCCGCCCCGACGCGCAGGCGCACGCTCACCGCGGGCTTGCCCAGCGGGTCGTAGTCGACCAGGACAAAGCTCAGGCCCCCATCTGCGGCGAGGAACCCGCTCGCCTGCACGTTTGCCACCTGCGGTCTGACCTTCGTCGCGGTGCGCAGCGGCCGCGTCCCGATCAGTTCTCTGGCGAGCAGCAGCGCATACCACTCCGGCTGAGCCACGAGTTCGCCCGTGGAGAGCTCCGACGGTCCGCGCGCGCAGACGGGCGAATAGCCCTTGCAGTTGGCCGGATGGCCGTGCATGTTCACGCCGGCGGCGCCCGACGCCATCACCTGCGGCAAGAAGCCGGCCGCCCACAGCGCCGAGGCGAAAGTGTCGCTGATCCCGGCCACCCCTCCGCAGGACACCGAATTCGTCTCGTCCAGTCGAAACGGCAGGCCGCCGGCTTCGGAGATGCTCATGTAGCGGCGCAGCGAGTTGACCTCCTTGGCACGGATGCGCTGGCTCAGCAGCCGCGCGATCGATGGCGGCGGCTGCTGTTCGCAGCCGAGCGGATAGTGGTGTCCGGTCAACATCGCCGGCTGCTCGGCCACCGCCTCACCCGGCCCCCAGCGTTCGAACGCGGCAGACCCCGACACGTCGGGGCCATGCAGCGGGATGCCCGGCGCGACCGCCTCGATCGCCGAGCGGTAAACCGCGGCTTCATTTGCGTATTGGGCGAATTCCCACGGTTCCGAGCGCGCCGCGTGCAGCGCGTAGGCGTTCGGCTCGTTGCCGATCTCGATGGCCGCCAGCCAGTTCCCCAGAGCCGCCTTCGCCGCCGCGACCTCGCGCGCGGCCGCCGTCGGTTCGAAGTGCACGATGCCGACCGTCAGCACGATGTGCCAGCCGCTGGCCGAGGCCAGGGCGGCCAGCGCGCGGAAGTCTTCGGCGTCGACGACGTTCGTCGCCCATGCCGGCCGCGGCGTGCGCGCGTCCGTCCAGGCGATGCGCGTGTCGGCCGACGCGCCGCCGAAGCGCAGCACGCCCGGGCCGAGCGAGCGCAGCATCGTCACCAGGTTGCCGCGATCGGCGTAGCGCGAGATCTGCGCCAGCGATGACATCTCAAACGACAGCCCCAGAAAGTCCTGCGGCACGGCCGCACCGGGGTGCGTGCGATCCACCGCGACCGACGCCGTCGTTTCCTTGGGCTTCGGTGCTGGCCTCGACTGCGCCTTCGTCGCCGAGGCTCCGCCGGCCGCCAGCAGCAATGCGAGAGACAGCACCGCGGGCAGTGCCCTCGCCAGGCCCCTGCGCGGGCGCCCGGGGCGCCCCGCCTGGCTGATCGTCGTGGGTCGCGATCTCATCGAGGGATTCAGTAAACAGACCCGCGGGCGTGCGTGCGCCTCCTCGGTGCGGCAGCGTCGGTCAGCGCCCGACGCCCGTTGCAGCCGACGGCGGACCGGCCTCGCCGCGGCCTCAGCCGCCCTCGGCGCGCCGCTTGAGCTCGCCGGGACGGCCGTTGACGAAGATCGCCCGAGTCGCAGCCTCGACGGGGCCGCGAATGATCAGCCCCAGCACGCGGCCGGGGTCGGCATCCAGCGTGTAGGTCGCGCGCGTGCGGCCGTCGCCGAGATCCTCCAGCTCCCAGGCGCCCTCGACGGACTTCAGGTCGCCCTTCTCCTGCGTCCAGCCAAGCCGCGTCGGCGCTTCATAGCGGAAGCGCACATGGGTCTTTATTTGCCTGACCCGGATGTCGTTCTCGGTCTCTACCAGCGTCGGGCGATCGGCGTTGTCGCGCTCGAGCGCCGTCAGCCGGTCGAGCCCGCCCTGCCATTCGGGCGCCGTCGTCACGTCCTCGACGATCGCCCATACGTGCTCCAGGGGAGCGTCGATCTCGGCGCTTGCGCTGCCGCCCAGGTGTGCCATTACGAGCCTCCGAGGTTGCTTTCAGCCAAGTCGCTCGTTAACCCTAGCCCGCCGCCGGCCGCGCGACGCATGCATGCGAGTCGGGCTAACGTGAGGGAATGACCTCGCCGCTCGCGTTGATCGAGTTCCCGGCCGACGACCCCGAGCGAGCGCGCAGCTTCTGGAGCGGACTGCTCGACGTCGCGCTCGAGCCGCGCGGCGCTTCCGAGGGCGAAGGCTGGCAGACGGGCGGCGCGCCGGCCGGCGCCGCCGCCCCGGCCGTCGGCGTCCACGCGCGCGGCCCGGGCCCGGGCGATTCCTTCTCGCTGGCGTACTTCGAGGTGCACGACATGGCCGGCGCGCTCTCGCGGGTGCCTTCGCTCGGCGGCAGCGTCGTGCACCCGGGCGAGCGCTGGGCGATCTGCAAGGACTCCGAGGGCAACCCGTTCGGCTTGGCGCTGCGACGCGCCACCTAGACCGCGGCGCCACCGGGCCGGCCCCTCTACAGGGCGTGTGGCTGTAGCTCAGCTCTTGGGCTGCAAGGCGATGACCGGGATCTGCCGCGTCGTTTTCTTCTCGTAGTCTGCGAACTGGGGGTACAGCGCGGCCTGCTTGCGGAACAGCCTGTCGCGCTCGTCGCCCTCGGTTACGACTGCGTCGACGTCGACCGTGTCCGTGCCGACCTCGACCGTCGCCGACGGGTTGGCGCGCAGGTTGTGGTACCAGCCGGGGTTGGTCGGCGCGCCGCCCTTGGACGCGAAGATGACCAGGCGATCGCCGTCGGGCAGGTACACCACGGGCGTCGTGCGCCGCTGTCCGCTCTTGGCGCCCGTCGCGGTCAGCAGCAGCACCGGCGCGCCCTCGAACGGGCCGCCGACCTTTCCGTCGTTCGCCCGGAACTCCTCGATGATCGCGCGGTTGAAATCGTCCATCTCAGGCACGTCGCCCTCCAGTCGTAGCGTTTGAGTCCACCCTAGCTTCAGCCTGGCGCGGGCCCGTCGGGTGCTCGTTTGGCGCAGTTGGCGCGCCAACGCGTGCACGCGGCGCGGGAGGTTTGTTCTAGCTCGCGCAGTTGGTGCGCCAAGGTATATACGCGACTCACCAGCGTGAATACCATCGCGCACGCACTCAAAAAATAAAACACCCTCACCCCCCGCCGGCCACCGAGCAAGTCGACATCACACCCACCTTCGCTCGCCCGCGCCGGGCGACTAAAGCGTAAGTCGGACCGGGAGCGTCTTCAGCTGGTTGAGGAACAGCGATTCGACGTGGCTGGGGCGGTCGATCATCTGCATGCTCGGAAAGCGCTTGATCGTCTCCTCGATGAGGATCTTCAGCTCCAGACGCGCGAGCGCCGTGCCGAGGCAGAAGTGGCGCCCGCCGGCGCCGAAGGCCTGGTGCTCCTCGGTACGGCGCAGCTCGAAGCGGTCGGGCTCCTCGAAGCGCGTCTCATCGCGGTTGGACGAGGCGTACCACATGACGACCTTGTCGCCCTTGCGGATCTTCTGGCCGTGCAGCTCGGTGTCGCACGTCGCCGTGCGGCGGAAGTGCGCGAAGGCGGGGAACATGCGCAGCGACTCCTCGACGGCGGCGGGCACCAGCGCCGGGTCGTCGAGCAGCAGCTGCATCTGTTCGGGGTTTTCCATCAGCGCGCGCATGCCGCTGCAGTAGGTCGCCTTGGTGCTGTCGTTGCCGGCGGCCATCAGCAGGAAGAAGCCCATCACGATCTCGTGTTCCTCCAGGCCCTGCCCGTCGAGCTCGGCGTGCACCAGCACGGAGGTCAGATCGTCGGTCGGGTTCTCCTGGCGCTCGGCGATCAGTTTGCGACAGCGCTCGAACACCTCGGGGATGTCTTTGTGCACGGCGCCGTCGAATCCGTCGGGGTTCAGATCGGGGTCGCCGGCGCCGAGCGTCGAGTTCATCAGTTTCGCCCAGATCAGGTCATCCTCCTCGGAGATGCCCATGAAGCTGCCGATCACGCGCGAGACGACCGGTTGGGCGACGTCGGCGACGAGGTCGCACGTCTCGCGACCCTCCAGCCCATCGAGCACCTTCACGGCGATCGCCCTGATCGCGTCCTCGTGGTCGGCGATGCGCTTGGGCGTGAAGCCTCGCTGGAACAGCGCCTTCAGGCGATCGTGCTTGGGCGGGTCCATGCCGATGAACATCGCGCGCGCGAGCTCGATCGGGAAGCCCGCTGCGGCGACGACGACGCCGCCTAGTTCCGATGAGTACGTCTGCCAGTCGCGGCTGACCGTGTGGACGTCCTCGGCGGTCGTCACCGACCAGAAGCCGTCCTCGTCTGGCAGTTCTTCAAAGCTCTCGGTCCGGTGCACGGGGCACTGGCTGCGCATCTGCTTGAAGGCCTGCTGCGGCGGGCCGTCCAGCCACAGCTCGCGCGCGGTCAGTTCCAAGCTCTCGATGTCGCGCCCAACCGTTGCCATGAGACCTCCCGTTCGCCGATGCGCAGTGGGCCAGGATCATACTGGCTGCGCAGCCAGTTTTTTGGATGGGTAGCGCCGCGGCTCCCAGCAGTCCGTAATGACGCCGCTAGGACAGCGCGCGCTCGCGCAGGCGGCGCCGCGAGGCGCGCCAGGCGATCGCGCCGAACGCTACGAGCAGAGCGAGCGGCACGAGCACGGCGAGCGCCACGATCAGCACGGCGAGCGCGGCCTTGAGCACGTCGCCGGCGTCGTGCAGCGCCCGGCTCAGGCTCGAGCCGCCGGCGGCGGCGTGCGTGTCGCCGAGCACGGTCACTTCCACCGCAGAGGAGCTGGCGCGCCGGGACACCGACTGAAAGGCGCTGCGCGCACGTGTGATCGCGCCTGACGCGAGCGCCAGGCGCGCATGCAGGCTTTCGATCTCGCCCTGCGTGCCTGCCTCAGAGAGTGCGCGCAGCAGGGCCTGGCGCTCTGCGACGGCATCGGCGAGCCTGGTGCGCGCTGCGTTGTATTGGTCTGTTATGTCCTGCAGCGACTGGCTCTCGGCGCGCACCGGGGCGAGCCGCCCGAGTGCCGCGAGCGCCGCCGACAGCCGTGTGCTGGGCAGGCTCAGCTGCAAATTCGCTTCGCCGGCGGTGCCCTGCTGGAGCTGCACCTGCGAGCGCTGCACGTACCCGCCTTCGCGCACCGCGAGCTGCGCCACGCGGTCCGCGAGCGACTGCACGGCTGGCGGCGCCGCCGCCAGCGTGATCGACGCTGCGCGCTGCTGCAGCCTGCCCGCGCTCGCTTCGCCCGGCGGCTGCGGGCTGGCGACCGCCGAGTCCTGTTGCGCGGATCCCTTCGCCGACTGGTCGTTGTGCGGGGATTCGACCGCCGCGCCGGCGCTCGAGCCGGCGGTGCCCGCGAAACCCGCTTTGACCTGCGCGGGCGCCTTGACGGCCTGGCTCGCGACCTCCTGGCTCGCCACCTGCGAGCTCGCTTGCCGCCACGGCGCGGCGATGACGAGCGCGAGGACGGCGAGCGCCGCGCATGCTCCCGCGCCGGCCAGCAGCAGCGGACGCCGACCGATGCCCAGCCGTGCACGAGCGCGTGCCAGTCCCGCGCGCGGGGTGCGGCGCTCGCGCCGGCGGGGCGACCCGCTCGCCACGCGCTGCTGGAGGCGCTCGCGCAGCTCGCGCTCGAAGTGCGGCGAGATCGGCGGCGAGAGCGTACGCACGTCCGCCCGCAGCTCGCGCCAGGACTCGGCTTCTGCGCCGGCGGTCTCGCCGGACAGCGCCCACTCGATCCGCTCGTCGAACGTCTGCTCGTCGCGTGGATCGCCGGGCCGAGGGAACGGGATGATCTTCATGCGACCTCCTGGCGCGCCAGCTCGGCGCACGTGTCACGCAGGCTGACGAGCGCGCGGTGTACGCGCGTGCCGGCATTGGACGCGCTGATGCCGAGCACGCGCGCGAGCTCGACGTTGGACAGCTGACCGTGGAACTTCAACAGCACGACCTCGCGCTCGCGCGGCGACAGCTCCAGCAGCGCCGCGCGCACCGTGGCGCGCCGCTCGGCGTGCTCGATCGCCTGCGAGGGCTCTCCGGCGTCGAGCTGCTCGGCTGCACCGACGTCGGCCGACCGGCGGCGCCGGCGGCGCAGCTCGTCAAGCGCAGCGTTGCGCGCGATGGCGAACAGCCAGGCTCGAGGGGTCCCGCGGGAGCGATCCAGGCGTGCCCGCGAGCGATACATCCGCTCGAAGGCCAGCGCCGTCACGTCCTCGGCAGCGGCGCGATCGCCCAGCAACGAGATCGCATATCCGTGCACGTCGCCGGCGCACTCGCGGAACAGCCGCTCGAAGGCCGCCCCGTCGAACGGCTCGCGCGCGGAGGGCGCTTGACGCTGCTCGGTTGCTGTCGGGTGCCTGCTCACTACCCCAACTACGTTCGCGGGCGGCCGTCCGTCACAGCCGTTGGACTAGAAGCGTTCGAGCACGCGCCCGATCGCCGTCGTGCCGAACTCGACGGCGTCGGCCGGGAGGCGCTCGTCAGGAGCGTGGATCAGCTGCATGAACGGAAGCTCGGGCGGCAGCTGCATGGGCAAGAAGCCGTAGGTCTGGATCCCCAGCTTGGAGAAGAAGCGCCCGTCGGTCACGCCCGGCAGCAGCATGGGGATCGCTTTGGCGGCGGGGTCGAGCTCGCGCAGCGACCCGGCGAGCGTGTCGAACAGCGCGAGGTCGGGCTCGCCGGAGACCGGGTCGTGGCGGCCGATCTGCAAGTCCATCTCCACGCCCGTCAGCGCGCGCAGCTCGGCGAACAGCTGCTCGGGGGCGAACCCGGGCAGCAGGCGCGCATCGAGCGTCAAGGTGATCGAGTCGGGGATCACGTTGACCTTCTCGCCGCCATCGACGATCGTCGCGCTGACCGTGTTGTGGAGCAGCGGATCGAAGATGCGCCCGCGCTCGCCGAAGACGCCGAGCAGCCGGTCGGTGAGCGCCGGCACGAGCAGGCCCTTCAGCGGCACGGCGAGGGTCGCTGGGACCTCGGCGGCGATCGCCTCGATCATCGAGCGCGCAACCGGCGTCACGTGGACCGGCAGGCGACGGCTGTCGAGCGCGCGCAGCAGCCGGCCGAGCTTGCCCATCGCGCCGCCGCGAATCGGCATCGAGGCGTGACCGCTGGGGCCGCGCAGGGTGGCCTGCATCCAGCAGATCTGCTTCTCGGCGACCATGACCGGATAGAAGCGCCGCCCGGCGACGTCCATCGTGAAACCGCCGAACTCGCCGATCGAGTAGCGCACTCCGTCGAACAGCTCAGGGTGCTCGCGCACGAGGAACTCGGCGCCGAGCGGGCTGCCGGCCTCCTCGTCGGCGAGCAGGCAGAGGATCACGTCGCCGGGCGGCTGCACGCCGCGCGCCTTCGCGCGCATGAACGCGGCCAGCATCATCGCCACGCCGCCCTTCATGTCCAGGGCGCCGCGACCCCACACGTAGCCGTCGGCGAGGTCGCCGGCGAACGGGCCGTGCTGCCACTCGCCGCGCGCTGCTACGACGTCGACGTGTCCCTGCAGCAGCAGCGGCGCGCTGGCGCCGCGTCCGGGCAGCCGGGCGATCAGGTTCGGGCGCTCGGGGTCCTGAGCGACGATGCGCACCTCACAGCCGAGCTCCTCGAGCAGTCCCCTGATCCAGGCGATGCACTCGCGCTCGTCGCCCGGCGGGTTGCTCGTGTCGAAGCGCAGCAAACGGCGCAGCAGCTCGACCGGCTGATCCTGGAGCGCGTGATCGATCACACGCACAGTCTCTCATCGCTTAGCATTGCCGTATGGAGCAGGTCATCACCACCAACGATGAGGCGATCGAAGCGTGGGACGGTCCGCTGTATGACCGCTTCGTGCGCTTCCGGCACCTGCTGGCCGATGGGCTGGGCGTACATGGCGACGAAGCTCTGCGAGTGACCGCTCCCGCGCCGGGCGAGCGCGCGCTCGACATCGGCTGTGGCTTCGGCGACACCGCGCAGCAGCTCGCCGAGCTGGTGGGGACGGATGGCAGCGTGCTCGGCGTCGATGCGGCGCCGCGCTTCATCGAGACCGCCCGCGAGGAGACCGCGCAGGCTGGTGTAGGCAACGCTAGCTTCGAGGTCCTCGACGTCGAGACGCACTCCATAGAGGGGCAGTTCGACCTCGCCTTCTCGCGCATGGGGACGATGTTCTTCGCCAACCCGGTCGCTGCGCTGCGCAACGTGCGCAAGGCGCTGGTCCCCGGCGGGCGGCTGGCGATGGTCGTGTGGCGCTCGAAGGTCGAGAACGAGGGGTTCTACCGCGGCCAGCTCGTCACCGAGCGTTTCGTCTCAAAGCCCGAGGAGTACGACGAGCCGACCTGCGGTCCGGGTCCGTTCTCGATGGGCAACGCCGACACGACCAGCGGCATCCTCGTGAGCGCGGGCTTCGAGCAGATCTCGCTGCTGCGCTGTGACAAGCCGATCCTGATCGGGGTCGATCTCGACGAGGCCGTTGAGTTCGTGATGAGCATCGGGCCGGCCGGCGAGATCCTGCGGCTGGCCGGCGAGCAGGCCGGGCACCTACACGAGCCCGTCGCCGCTGCGCTGCGCGAGGACATGGCCGAGTGGGTCGGTCGCGATGGCAGGGTGATGGCCCCAGCCTCGACCTGGATCGTCACCGCGCGGGCCCCCGCGGCGCCGTAGCCGCGCGCCCGCAGACCGCGCCGGACTCGACGGCGCCGGGCGAGGCGCCGCTCTGCCTTCCTCGCGGCTCCTCGCAGAGCCGAGGCGGCCATGGATACGATGCGCCGATGCGGCGGGGGGGCAAGCCGATTCTCGGCACGTTGCCGGCGGCGATCGCCGTCGTGCTGGCGGCGCTCGCGGTCACCGGATCGCTCGCGACGGGCTCGACGTCAGCCACGCGCGCACGCGCGGCCGACTGCCACAGCAGCGCGCCGCCGGTCATCCACGACGGCTTTCCCGAGCCGCCGGCGCGCTACAGCCGAAACGGCGTGCTCGACACGACGCTGCGCGCCTCGCTCGGCAAGGTGACGATCAACCGCCGCAGCGTGACGGCGCTGAACTACGACGGCAGCTTCCCCGGCCCGACGCTCGTGATCTGCGCCGGGGACAAGCTGCGCGTGCACCTGCAGAACGACACGAGCCAGCCGACGAACCTGCACACGCACGGCTTCCACGTCTCGCCGGAAGCCAACCACGACAACATCTTCGTGCGCATCGACCCGGGGCAGGCGTTCGACTACGAATACGACATCCCGCGCGACATGCCGGCGGGCTCCTACTGGTACCACCCGCACCTGCACATGTTCGTCGAGCCGCAGATCTTCGCCGGCCTGGCCGGGGCGATCGTGCAGGAGGGCGGCCTGGACAGGCTGCCGGCGCTGCGCCACGTGCCCCAGCGCTGGATCGTCATCGAGAACACCGAGATCAGGCAAGACAGGATCCTGCCGGTTGCCGGCGCGACGGAATCGGGCGCCAAGCTGTACGTCAACGGCACGCTGAACCCGACGGCCAAGATCCGCCCCGGTCAGCTGCAGCGCTGGCGCATCTTCAACGCCGACGCAGGCCGCTTCGTCGTGCTGCGCCTGCCGCACGGCCAGCGCTTTCAGCTGCTCGCCGAGGACGGCCACACGCTTGCGCGGGCGCTCAGCGTCCGCACGCTGCTGATGGCGCCCGGCTCGCGCCGCGAGGTGCTCGTGCGCGGTGGTCGGCCGGGCAGCTACCCGGTCAAGGCGATCCCCTTCTCCCAGTTCCCGGGCGCCGACAAGCAGGTCGACGGCGGCCCGGTGCCCAACGAAACCGTGCTCACCATGCGCTCGGCCGGCGCGGCGCGGCACGCCGCCTTCCCGGCTCCGACGACGCTCAGCCGCCCGCTCGACCTGCGCCGCGAGCGCGTCGACCGACAGCGCACGATCGTCTTCAGCGAACTGACCGAACCCTCCGGCAACACGCGATTCCTGCTCAACGGCATGGCCTTCGACCCCAACCGCACCGATGTCACGATGAAGCTCGGCTCGGTGGAGCAATGGACGCTGGTCAACGAAACCAGCGAATGGCACACCTTCCACATCCACATCAACGACTTCCAGGTCGTCAGCGTCGCCGGCAAGCCCGTGCCCTACGTCGACCACGAGGACAACGTCGCGCTCCCGCCGAAATCGAAGACGGTGATCCTGATGGCGCCGACCGACTTCACCGGCAAGTTCGTGTTCCACTGCCACGTCACCCACCACGAGGACCACGGCATGATGGCCACCGTGCAGGTGGTGCGCGAACCGACGGCGGCGCAGGCGCGGCGCTCGCTCGTGCGCGACGGCGGCCTGGCGATCAGCTCGGCCGCGTACGGCTCGCACACCGCTCCCCCCGCCGTCAGGTCGCTGCTGTTCTTCTGCCGCGCGCTCGGCATAGCTGCGCCGGATTGGCGAAGCTAGCGCCGGTACGCCGCGCCGGCGCGGCAGGGCGCAGGCTGAGCGGACTGCAGGTCAGGCGGGGCGCAGCGGCCTGCTGGTCAGCGGGGCTTCGCCCACCGCTCCCTGCACGACCACGCGCAGCCGGCGGTGGATGCTCGCGCTGAGGCTGAACGTCGCCTTGCCGGTGGAGCCGAGCTGCGCGCGTCGCGTCGTGCTCCACGACGAGCCCGTGGGCGACTGCAGCTGCAGGAGCGCCCTCGCGCCCGGGCGCGCGGCCTGCACGTGCACGACCGTCGCACTCGCATGCGGGCCGCCCTGCCTGGACAGGTGCACCAGCACGGCATCCAGCGGAGCCCCTACGGGAAATCCGGGCGGCACAGCGCCGAGCACGACGACCGAGCCGTGCATCGTCGGGTGGACCAGGCACGAGTACAGATACGTGCCGGGCGCGGAGAAGACGTAGGAGAACGCCGCCCCGGCCTGCAGCGTGCCCGAGTCGAACTGGCCGGCGTCGGCGGTGACGGTGTGCGGCCCGAGCCCGGAGTTGCGCCACGTGACGGTCTGTCCGGCCAGGACGGTCAGCTGCGCGGGCTGGTAGGCGCGAAAGACGATCGACACGTTGACGTCGCTCGCCGCGGTGCTGGCGGCCGCAAGACCGAGCAGCGCCACTGCCGTCGTCACCGCCGCTTGCGCCATGCGCCTCATCGCGGAATCTTGACAAGTCCTGGAAATCAACGCTCCCCGCCGGCGCGGAGGAGCCGGCGGGGAGCTTGGGGACGGCTGTGGGCCGTGTCAGGCGGCGCTCAGTGGTGGCCCTTCTTGGCCTTCTTCGCGGCGGCGTCGTGCAGCGCGACCGTCGTCTGCGCGCTCTGCCCGTCCGCGCCAACCGCCCTGAGCACGAGCATGTAGGTGCCGTGCTTGCGCGGCAGCTTGACCATCAGCACGTTCGCGCCCGACTTGACCGCGCGCGAGCCCTTTGCGAGCTTGCGACCGCTGTAGCTGAGCTTCGCGGCCGCGGACACGCTGAAGCGCACGCGCACGCGCGAGCCCGGTCGGCCCTTCAGCGAGCGCGAGGAAGCGCGCAGGCTCAGGCGCTTCTTAGCCGGCGTCGAGCCGCCGGTTGGCGAGCCGCCCGCGGGGGTGCCTGCGCCATTGGCTCCCGCTGCGCCGCCGGCACCGTTGCCGCCGTTCGCGCCGGAGGCTCCGGGCGTGCCTTCGTCTTCGATCACCTGGCGCAGCGCCGCCTGCGGGGTGACGGCTCCGCCGGTCGCTTTGTAGATGGCGTCGAACACCGCCGCCAGCGTCGTCTGCAGCGGCAGGCCGGCGACCAGCGCTTTGACGGCCGAGGCCGCCGGCGTGTTGACCGCGACGCCGTCCAGCTCCAGCTGCACGGTGCTCGCCGGCACGCCCTGCAGCTGGGCCAGCTGCGCGATCGTCAGGTTCGACGTCGAGATGGTGCTCCCGTTGACGATGATCGCCGTTTCGCCGACCGCGACCTTGATCGTGTTGGTGGCGAGTCCGGGAGCGGCAAAGCTCGCGAACCCCCCAAGCGCCGCTGCCGTAGCAACGATCGCGCCTACGCTGCGCACCGTCATCCGGGGGTGCGTCGTTTGCCGTTTACCCAGCATGGAACCTCCTTGTCGTGGTGACCGCAGGAGCCGTCTGTGGCTCCATCCAGGCGGTCGTGTGCATCGCCGTCGATGCCCTTGACGAGACCCGCCCTTTTTCCCTGCAGACACCCGATACCCGGCGCGGGCAGCGCCGACGCGAGGTTCGTATAGACGTCCACCGGCGCCGCGCGCGGCTGCCGCCCCGCCCGCCCCCGCGGGCGCTTAGGATCGGCACCGTGAGATCGGCCCTGGCAACGGCGGTGGCCTTCGCGCTGGCCCTGCTGTCGCCGGCCTGCGGGGGCTCTGGAGCGACGGCGCGCACCGCGACGACGGCGAGGCGCTCCCCGCCCGCGCCGGCAAGCACGATCTCCAAGGCGCCCGGCGAGCGCCCGGCCACGACCGCGGACCCGACGTCCGCGCCGAGCGGCGCAGCGGCAAAGCCGAGCCTCCCACCACCAAGCCTGCGCCCGCCGATTCGCCGGTGGCCGATCCCCTTCGGCCCGGCGCGCAGGCATCAGATGGCCGCCTACTCGCTGCGCCACTACGGTGAAGACACCTACGTGCTCAGCCGGCCGCAGGTGATCGTCGAGCACTACACCGAGACGGCGACCGCGCAGGAGGCCTACAACACGTTCGCGCCCGACCATCCCGACAGCGAGTTCGGCGAGCTGCCGAACACCTGCGCGCACTTCCTCGTCGAGCGCAGCGGCAGGATCGATCAGCTCGTGGGGCTGACGGTGCGCTGCCGTCACACGACCGGCCTGAACTGGACGGCCATCGGCATCGAGAACGTCGGGCGGTCAGATCGGGAAATCCTCGGCGACCGCGCGCAGATCGCGGCCTCGCTGGCGCTGACGCGCTGGCTGCGTTGTCGTTACGCGATCCCCTTGAGCGACGTGATCGGCCACAACGAGAGCCTCTCCTCCCCATTCCACCGCGATCTGGTCACGGCCTTCCAGCATCAGACGCACGCCGACTTCAACCACGCCGACATGCACGCCTATCGCACGCGGCTGGCCCGGCTGAGGTGTCCCGCTGGTAGCTTCAGCCGAACCGCTGAAACCGGCACGGGAGGTGTCTGATGGTAAGGGAGTTCAAGGCGTTCCTGCTCCGCGGCAATGTCGTCGACCTGGCGGTCGGCATCGTCATCGGCGCGGCCTTCGGAGCGGTCGTGACGGCGCTCGTGCGCGACCTGATCACGCCGATCGTCGCGGCGATCATCGGCAAGCCTGACTTCTCGGACCTGATGTTCACGATCAACGGGAGCACGTTTCACTACGGCGACTTCATCAACGTGCTGATCGCCTTCCTGTCGATCGCCGCGGCGGTCTTCTTCTTCGTCGTCAAGCCGGTCAACGCGCTGATGGCGCGGCGCAAGACGGGCGTCGACGTGGAGTCCGAGACGCGTCCCTGCAGCGAGTGCCTCTCGGAGATCCCGCGCCAGGCGCGCAAGTGCGCCTTCTGCGCCTCGCCGCAGCCCGGCACGGCGTGATGCGTCGCCCAAAATCTTGCAGCGGAGGGTGAAATTCTTGCGACGTGGTAGTAAGTAGCCATGCCCCGTTCGATCTGGACAGGCGCGATCAGCTTTGGGCTGGTCACGGTGCCGGTCAAGCTGTACAGCGCGGTCAACCGCAAGACCGTCCGCTTCCACCAGCTCTCGGCCAAGAGCGGCGTGCGCATCGCGCAGAAGCGCGTCGACCCGCAGTCGGGCGACGAGGTCCCCTACGAGGAGATCGTCAAGGGCTACGAGCTGGCGCCCGACCGCTACGTCGTGGTCGAGCCCTCAGAGCTCGACACGCTGCAGCCGAAGAAGACCAAGACGATCGAGATCGAGGACTTCGTGGAGCTGTCGCAGATCGACCCGATCTACTACGACCACCCCTACTACCTGGCCCCGGGGCCCGGCGGGGCCAAGCCCTACAGGCTGCTGCTCGAGGCGATGGCCGAGACCGACAAGGTCGCGATCGCACGCGTGGTGATCCGCTCCAAGGAGCAGCTCGTGGCGATCCGCGCGATGGACAACGTGCTGGAGATGGCGACGATGCTGTTCTCCGATGAAATCCTGCCGCCGGACAGGCTCGACGAGCTGCCCGACCCGAAGGAAGTCAAGACGACCAAGCGCGAGGTGGAGATCGCCACGCAGCTGATCGCCTCGCTGGCCGGAGACTTCGAACCTGAGAAGTATCGCGACACCTACCGCGAGGATGTGCTGGCGCTGATCGAGCGCAAGGCCGAGGGCAAGGAGATCGCCGTGCAGCCGGAGGCCGAGGAGGTCCCCGGACCGGCGCCCGACCTGATGACCGCGCTGAAGGCGAGCCTCGACGCTGTGCGCGCCCACGGCGACCGCGAAAGCGACGGCGCCGCCAAGCCGCGCAAAGCCGCGAAGAAGGCGCCGGCGAAGAAGGCCGCCGCCAAAGCCTCCGCCGAGAAAGCCTCCGCGAAGAAACCGCCGGCGAAAAAAGCGGCCGCCAAGAAAGCGTCCGCCAAACGCGCCACCGTCAAGCGGTAGGTGTCCCCCCGCCGCGCGAGCAAGCCCGGCGGTGAGAGATCGGCGCGCGGCGCGCGCCTGACGCAGTACCGCGCCAAACGCGACTTCGACGTGACCGCCGAGCCGAGCGGCTCGGCGGCGAACAAGCGCAAGCGGACCAGGCAACCGGCCAAGCAGGCGCCAAAGCCGCCGGCAGACGCTCCGCGCTTTGTCATCCACGAGCACTCGGCGACGCGCCTGCACTGGGATCTGCGCCTGGAGCGCGACGGCGTGCTGGCCTCCTGGGCGATTCCCAAGGGCCTGCCGCAGGCGCCCAAGGACAACCGGCTGGCGGTGTGGACTGAGGATCACCCGCTGGAGTACGTCGACTTCCACGGCGAGATCCCCAAGGGCCAGTACGGCGCCGGGACGATGAAGATCTGGGACCAGGGCAGCTACGAGGTGCTGAAGTGGGAGCCGCGCAAGATCGAGGTCGCGCTGCACGGCGAGCGCGTGGACGCGCGCTACGCGCTGTTTGCGATCGCCGACGGGGAACCTCCGAAGGAGTGGATGATCCACCGCATGGACCCACCGGCGGACCCGGCGCGCGAGCCGATGCCCGAGCACGTAAAGCCGATGCTGGCGCGCGCCGGCTCGCTGCCCGCCGACGAGCGCGGCTGGGCGTATGAGATCAAGTGGGACGGGGTGCGCGCGATCGCCTACTCGACGCCGGGCGAGCTGCGACTGGAGAGCCGCAACCTGAAAGAGACCACCTCGCAGTATCCGGAGCTGGCCCGGCTGAACCGCGCGCTGAGCTCGCACGAAGCGATCCTCGACGGCGAGATCGTGGCCTTCGGCGAGCACGGCCGCCCGAGCTTCGAGGCGCTGCAGCGGCGCATGCACGTGGGCTCCAGCACGCAGGCCAAACGCCTGGCCAAGAGCTCGCCGGTGACGTACATGATCTTCGACCTCTTGTGGCTCGACGGCCACTCGCTGATGGAGCTGCCCTACGACCAGCGGCGCGAGCTGCTGGCCGCGCTGCAGCTCGACGGCGAGGCGTGGCAGACGCCCGATCAGCTCGAGGGCACCGGCAAGGACGTGCTGAAGGCGACCGCGGAGCAGGGCCTGGAGGGAGTGCTGGCCAAGCGCCGCGACTCTCCCTATAAGCCGGGCGCCCGCTCGAGCAGCTGGGTGAAGATCAAGAACGTCGGCCGCCAGGAGCTGGTGGTCGGCGGCTGGCTGGCGGGCGAGGGCAAGCGCAAGGACCGGATAGGGGCGCTGCTGGTCGGCGTGTACGAGCCGGGCGGCTCGTTTCGCTATGCCGGTCGCGTCGGCACGGGCTTCTCCGAGGCAGAGCTCGATCGGCTGGCCAAGCTGCTGGAGCCGCTGCGGCGCGAGGACTCGCCGTTCACGGCCGGCGAGAAGCCGCCGCGCGGGGCGATCTTCTGCGAGCCGCAGTTGGTGGCGGAGATCGAGTTCACCGAGTGGACGGCGCGCGGCATCCTGCGCCACCCCTCCTACAAGGGCCTGCGCGACGACAAGCCGGCGACCGAGGTGGTGCGCGAGGACGCGCCGGCGCCGACAGCCACGGCCGCGGGCAAGGCCCGCAGGACGCCGGTGGCGCCGGGCGAGCGAGAGCGCCCGAGCGCTCTGGTGATCCGCGAAGAGGGAGCCAACAAGGCGACGACGACCGTCGGAGGCCGTGAGCTGAAGCTCTCGAACCTCGACAAGCTGATGTATCCGAAGGCCGGGTTTCGCAAGCGCGACGTGATCGATTTCTATGCCGCTATCGCGGGATCGATGCTCGCGCACCTGCACGGCCGGGCGCTGACGGTCAAGCGCTGGCCCGATGGCGTGGACGGGAAGGCGTTCTTTCAGAAGCAGGCGCCGGGGCATCGACCGGAGTGGGTGCGCACGGTGACTCTGCCGAGCGAGAAGAAGCCGATCGACTACCTGCTCGCGGAGGATCGCGCGACGCTCGTGTGGCTGGCGAACCTGGCGGCGATCGAACTGCATACGCCGCTCGCGCGCGCAGACTCGCCGCAGCACCCGACGACGCTCGTGTTCGACCTCGATCCTGGACCGCCGGCCACGGTGATCGAGTGCTGCCGGGTCGCGCTGGCGCTCAACGGCATGTTCGAGAACCTCGGACTGCAGAGCTTCGCCAAGACGTCCGGGAAAAAGGGCCTGCAGCTGTACCTGCCGCTGAACTCCCCCGACGCGTCCTTCGCGCAGACCAAGCCGTTTGCCAAGGCCGTCGCAGAGCTGCTCGAGCAGGCTGAACCCGAGGCGGTCGTCTCGCGCATGACGAAGGCGCGGCGCGCGGGCAAGGTGCTGATCGACTGGAGCCAGAACGACGCCGCCAAGACGACCGTGTGCGTCTACTCGCTGCGCGCGGCCGAGCGCCCGACCGTGTCCACGCCGGTGGGATGGGAGGAGATCCGCGCGGCGCTGGAGTCGGGCGACCCGGCGGCGCTCACCTTCGAGGCAGAGCAGGTGCTCCAGCGCGTTAGCGAGCGGGGCGACCTGTTCGCGCCGGTGCTGTCGCTCGTGCAGCGGCTGCCCGCGATCTGAGCGCGCTCACTCGATCGGGCCGCTGAGCTGGCGCTCGTAGGGCCCGCGGCCGGTCAGGCAGGTCGCGCCGCAGCGGGCGGCGAGCGCGAGCGCGTCGGGGATGCTCATGCCGGCGCCGAGGCCGTAGGTGAGCCCGCCTGCGAAGGAGTCGCCGCAGCCGTATGAGTCGACCGGCTTCCCCGGCGGCGGGACGGGTGCCCAGCGCCCGCAGCGGCCATCGCGCGTGCGGTAGCTGCCGCCGCGCTCGCCCTCGGTGAGCACGACCAGCTCGGCTTCCCCCTCCGCCTGCTTGGCCGCGCGCAGCTCGACCTGGTCTTTCTCTGAGAGCACGAGCGCGTCGATCGGCACGCCGTGGCCGAGCGCATCGCTGGCGCGCGGGTTGGCGACGAGCACGCGCGCCGCGCGCGCGGCGCGCAGCGCGTCGACGTCGCCGGCGGTGAAGTACACCGCGTCCATCTCCGCCAGCGCCGCCCACGGCAGCGCCTGGTCGGCGGCGAGCGGCTCCAGGCGATCGCCGAACGTCGTGATCGTGCGCTCGCGATCGTCGTCGACGAGCGTCACCGCGCCGCGGGTCCTGCGGTCGCGCGCGGCAGAGGCCACGCGCGCGCCGAGCTCGCCGAGGCGCTGCGGCGACAGCCGCCCGCGCTCGTCGTCGCCGAGTGCCGTGATGAACAGCGACTCGCCGGCCAGGCGCGCGAGCTGGACGGCGACGACCGCGCCGCCGCCGGCGGGCTCCTCGAAGGGATCGCTCGCATGCATCACCTCGCCCGGGCGCGGCACGTGCGGAACGCGCGCGAACTGCACCCACTCGACGTGCCCGACGACCGCCACCCTCGCTGCTTTGCGCGCCACGCGCGCCAGTCTCACACACCGGCGCCTGACCGCATAGGCGATCTCGTAGTCTCAAGCCCGCGCTCGCCGACCGAGGACAGGAGATCTGATGACCGACATGCCCACGCCTCAGCAGATCCGCGACACGATGCCGTTCGCCGCGCTGGTCGGCGTCGAGCTGCTGGAGACGACGCCCGAGCTGGTGCGCGGGCGTCTGGAGTTC
>JAXDGQ010000114.1:0-5477 GCA_034664965.1 Solirubrobacteraceae bacterium
CGACACCGAGCGCCGCCAGTGCGCCGGCGGCGCCGGCGGCGGTAGCGCGCGCCGAGGGCAGCTTGCGGCGCGCGTACCATTTCGCCCCGCGCCAGACCGCGAAGCCGAGCAGCTTGTAGCCGGTTCCGCTCACCCGCACACTCCTACCCGGCGCCGCGTCGTGCAAAACAGGCCGGTGCGCCTCGATCGCCCGCTGCGCGCTACTCGTTGCGCAGCCGCCAGGCCATGCGCGACTGCAGCGACCAGAGCTCGATGAAGCCGGGTGAGGCTGCTTGGGAGAACAGTCCGCCGGACTGCGAGAAGGAGGCCAGGCCAGCGTCGTAGAGCGCGTTGGGCGAGGAGCGCGTGACCACGCGCGCGTGGCCCTTGTACAGCTTGATCCCGATCGTGCCGGTGACTCGCTCGTTGACCTGCTCCATGTAGGCGTCCAGGTCCTCGCGCAGGGGCTCCCACCACAGGCCGGCGTAGACCAGGTAGGCCCACTGCTGGTCGAGCTGGGGCTTGAACTGGTTCTGGTGGATCGTGCCTACCAGGCGCTCGAGCTCGTCGTGGGCGGGCAGCAGGATCGCCGCCGCGGGCACCTCGTAGATGTCGCGCACCTTCAGCCCGACGATGCGGTCCTCGATGTGGTCGACGATGCCGACGCCGTGGCGCGCGGCGATCTCGGCGCTGCGTTCGAGCAGCTCGACCAGCTCCATGCGCTCGCCGTCCAGCGCGACGGGAACGCCGCGCTCGAACTCCACCGAGACGACCTCGGGCTCGTCCGGCGCCAGCTCGGGACGGGTGACGAGCTGGAAGACGTCGTCCTCGGGCGCGTGCTCGAGATCCTCGATCCAGCGCCCCTCCGAGGACCGCCCCCAGAGGTTGTCGTCGATCGAGTACGGCGCCGCCTCGGTACCGCCCTTGACGGGTATGCCGTGCTCGCGCGCGTAGGCGATCTCCTCCTCGCGGCCCATCTGCCACGAGCGCACCGGCGCGATCACCTTCAGCTCCGGCGCGAGCGTGGCGATCGTCGCCTCGATCCGCACCTGGTCGTTGCCCTTGCCCGTGCAGCCGTGGGCGATCGTGTCACAGGCCGAAGCGCGCGCGTGCTCCACGGCGAGCTTTGCGATCAGCGGGCGTCCCAGCGCGGTGAAAAGCGGATAGCCGGCCCCGTAGAGTGCGTTGGCCTTGATCGCCGGAGCGACGTACCCGCTCGCGAACTGCTCGCGCGCGTCGACCACGTGGCACTCCAGCGCGCCGAGGCGCAGCGCCTTGGCCTCGATCACCTCGTAGTCCTCGCCCGGCTGGCCGAGATTGACCGTCAGGCAGACCACCTCCGCGCCGTACTCGTCCTGAATCCACTTGAGCATCACGCTCGTGTCCAGCCCGCCCGAGTAGAGCAGCAGCACGCGCCCGACCGACGCCGGGTCGGCCTCGTAGGAGGCGGTGGGTGTCGCTGAGATCGGGCTGCTGCTCACGGGCGGGGAAGGCTACTGGCGGCTCGGCGCGGGCGCCGTGTCGCGGCTGGGCGGGCGTTCCATCAGCGGGTAGGGCGGGTGGCCTTCGACGAAGCCCAGCTTGGCGTACAGCTTCTGGGCGTCGGCGGTGTGCAGCATCCAGCGCACCCCGCCAAAGGAGCGCTCGACCATCTCGCGCACGAGCGCCAGCCCGAGCCCGCGGCCGCGGTGGGCGCCGAGCACGTACACGTCGGCCAGGTAGGCGACGCTCGTGCTATCGGACACCGCCCGCGCAAAGCCGATCTGAGCGCCGTCTCGGTACAGCCCGACGACGCGCGAGGACCCCTCGATTGCCTGCACGACCAGCGCTCGCTCGCGGCCCAGCCCCCAATAGGACTCCGCGCTGATGAAGGCGTGCACGGCATCGACGTCGATCCGCGCCCGATCGTCGTCGAGCTCGAAGCCCCCCGGCAGCTCGCGCCGCACTCCTCAGCCCTCCAGCACCGCGCCGAGCCGGCGCAGCGCCTCGTCCGCCTCGGACTCCGAGACGGTCAGCGCCGGCAGCAGCCGCAGCGTTGTCGGACCTGTCGCGTTGGTCACCAAGCGCTGGCGGGAGAGCGCATGGTGCACCACCTCCGGTGCGGCGACGTCGAGCTCGCACGCGAGCATCAGCCCGCGCCCGCGCACCGCGACGACGTGGGCCAGCTGCGCCAGGCCTTCGGCGAGCTGGCGCCCGCGCTGCTGCACGTCTGCCAGCAGGCGCGGGTCGTCGGTCAGCTCCAGCGCCGTGAGCGCCGCCGCGGCGACGACCGGGCCGCCGGCGAACGTCGATCCGTGGTCGCCGGCCGTCAGCACGTCGGCGAGCCGCTCGCCGGTGATCAGCGCGCCGATCGGCATGCCGCCGCCGAGCGCCTTGGCCGTCGTGATCGCGTCGGGTAGAACGCCGGTCTGCTCGTATGCCCACAGCGTCCCCGTGCGACCCATGCCGCACTGGATCTCGTCGAAGATCAGCGCCGCGCCGTGCTCGTCGCAGGCATCGCGGGCGGCCCGCAGGCACTCCTCGGAGAGCACGTGCACGCCGCTCTCTCCTTGGATCGGCTCGAGGATCACGGCGGCCGTGCGCTCGTCGACCGCCGCCGACAGCGCCGCGGCGGTCGGCTCGACGGCGCGAAACCCGGGCACCAGAGGCGCGAACGGCGCCTGCTTGGACTCCTGCGGCGTGGCCGACAGAGAGCCGTAGGTGCGCCCGTGAAAGGCACCCAGCGCGACGACGAACTCGCCCGCTGGACGCGCCTTGCGGGCGAGCTTGATCGCCGCCTCGTTGGCCTCCGCGCCGGAGTTGCAGAAGAACACCTTGCCGCCGAGGCTCGACCGCGACAGCTTCTCGGCCAGGCGCATCGCCGGCTCGGTGTAGAACAGGTTGCTGGCGTGCATCAGGCGCCCGACCTGCTCGCGCACGGCGCCGACGATCCGCGGATGGCAGTGACCGAGGCTCGTCACCGAGATGCCGCAGAGGAAGTCCAGGTACTCGTTGCCCTCGGCGTCCCACAGCCGCGAGCCCTCGCCGCGCACGAACTCGACCGGCAGGCGCGCATAGGAGCCGATCACGTTCGCGCGCTCGAGTTCCTGCAGCTCGGCCAGGCTCACGGGGCGGCCTCGATCATCGTGCCTATCCCCTCGTCGGTGAAGAGCTCGAGCAACAAGGAATGGGGCAGACGCCCATCGAGGATGTGCGCGGCGCTGACGCCGGCGTTGATCGCATCGACGCACGCGCTCAACTTCGGGCGCATTCCGCCCGCCAGCTGGGGCAGCGCGTCGCGCACCTGCTCGGCCGTCGCCCTGGCGATCCGGCTCTCGGCGTCCTGGGGGTCGGCCAGCCATCCGGGAACGTCGGTCAGGAAGATCACCTTGTAGGCGCCCATCGCACCGGCCACGGCCCCGGCGGCCTCGTCGGCGTTGACGTTGTAGGAGAGGCCCTCGCGGTCGGCGCCGACAGAGGCGATCACGGGGATGTAGTCGCTGGCCACATGCTCGATCACGCCGATGTTCACGCGCTCGATGCGCCCGACGAAGCCGATGTCCTCGCCGCCCGGAGCGGAGCGGCGGGCCACGCGAAAGAGCGAGCCGTCATCGCCGCACAGGCCTACCGCCGGTTGGCCGTGGCGATTCAGGCGCAGCACGATCTCCTTGTTGATCTTGCCCATCAAGACCATCTTCGCGACCTCGACCGTCTCCTCATTGGACACGCGCAGGCCGCCCACGAACTCGATCGGCAGCCCGAGTCGCTCCATGTAGGCGCTGATCTCCGGGCCGCCTCCGTGCACGACGATCGGATTCAGGCCGACGTACTTCAGCAGCACGACGTCGCGTGCGAACTCCTCGCGCAGCGCCGCGTCCTCCATCGCCGCGCCGCCGTACTTGATCACCACCGTCTTGCCGTGGAACTCCCGGATGTACGGGAGCGCCTCCAGCAGCGTGCCTACGTCACGCATCCGCGTGCTCCCTTCATGTCGTGTACTCCGCGTTGATCCTTATGTACTCGTGCCCGAGGTCGGAGAAGAACACCTCGGTCTCGGCCCCCTCCCCCGGCAGACCGATCTCGTACTCGAGCTCAGAGCCCTGCACGGCCGCCTGCAGCGCCTGCTCGTCGTAGCCGATCGCCGCTCCGGCTGCGCAGACGTTGATGCCCTCGATCGCTACATCGACGGCCAGCGGCGCCGTCCCCGGCAGCGCGGCGCCGACCGCCTGTACGATGCGCCCCCAGTTCGGATCTCCGCCGTGCAGCGCCGTTTTCACCAGCGGCGAGTTGCCGACCGCGCGTGCGACCGCCTCGGCGCTGGGCAGGTGCCCGCCGCGCACCACAACGCGCGCGATGCGCTCGGCGCCCTCGCCGTCGGCGACCATCATGATCGCCAGCTGGCGCAGCAGTGCGTCGAGCGCCTCGCCGAGACGCAGCTCGTCCTCGCTGGCCGGCGCCACGCGCACGCCGCTGGCGCCTGAGCACATCAGGATCGCGGTGTCGTTGGTCGACAGCTGCCCGTCGACCGACGCGCGGTCGAACGAGCGCTGCACGCACACGCTCAGCAGCAGCTCGGCCGTCTCGGGCTCGAGCGCGGCATCGGTCTGCACGAAGCACAGCATCGTCGCGAAGTTCGGCGAGATCATCCCGGCGCCCTTGCACTGCGCCGTCAGGCGAACCGCTCCCGATCCCAGCGCCACCTCGAGGCTCGCGCGCTTCTCGGTCAGGTCGGTCGTCTGGATCGCCTGTTGGAAGGTCGCGTCTCCTGCGGCGCTGAGCAGCGGACCCGCCGCGAGGATTCCCTTGAGCATCGGGTCGACCGGCAGGCGGTGGCTGATCGCGCCGGTCGAGGCGAGCGCCACCTCGTCCGGGTCGACGCCGAGCGCGATCGCAGCCGCGCCCTGCGTCTTGGCCGCGTCGTCGAGGCCGCGCCCACCCGTCGCCGCGTTCGCGCAGCCGGAGTTCGCCAGCACGGCACGCAGCTCGCCCAGGCGACAGCGCTGCTGGGTTACCAGGACGGGCGCCGCGGGCGTGCCGCTGGCGGTGAAGCGCGCAGCGCTGACCGGCTGCTCGGAATC
Organism: Solirubrobacteraceae bacterium; assembly: GCA_034664965.1. Lineage (GTDB taxonomy): Bacteria > Actinomycetota > Thermoleophilia > Solirubrobacterales > Solirubrobacteraceae > Palsa-744. The sequence goes on from JAXDGQ010000114.1 coordinate 5,037, forward strand.
GCACACGAGCACGCCGAGATCGCGGTTGCCGCTCGGCTTGATCCCGCACACGACCCCGGCGGCGCGAAAGCCCGCCGGCAGCCCGGCGTCCGGGCCGAGGTCGCGCACGTGCGCTGGAGCCGGCACCCAGCGCGAGTGAAAGAACGGCTGCGGCGGACCCGTGGCGGTCGCGCCCGCGAGCGGCGAGGGGTCGCTCATGCGAGGCCCTCGGTCTCTGCCAGCGCGAACATCACGTTGAGGTTCTGAACCGCCTGCGACGAGGTGCCCTTCCACAGGTTGTCGATCGCCGACAGCACGACCACCTTGCCGCTGTGCGGATCGGCCTTGGCGAAGACGCGGCAGAAGTTCGTCTCCTGCACCTCGCGCGTGCCGGGCGGCTCCTCGACGACCTCGACGAACGGCTCGCCGTCGTAGGCGGCCGCGTACAGCTCCGCGAGCTCG
>JAXDGQ010000115.1:0-3185 GCA_034664965.1 Solirubrobacteraceae bacterium
GCACGGCGCCGGTCTCGTCGAACACGCGGTAGGCGGGTTGGGCTTCGGCCATGTCGGCGCGCGCGAGCACGGACTCGTACTCGAGCGCCGGGGTGTAGATCTCGCCATAGCCGTCGCGATCGAAGGCCGCGCGCAGCGTGTCGGTGATCGCGCGCACCTCCCCCGTCTCCTGGGGAAGCACGTCGCGCGTGCCGCTGGGAATGGGATGGATCATTGCCGCCCCGAGGTTACGCGGTTGCCTGGGACGTTACGCGTGCACGGGCTCGGTCGCGACACGCTCGATGCGTGCGCCGAGCTCGCGCAGCCGCTCGTCGATGCGCTCGTAGCCACGGTCGATCTGGCGGATGTTGCCGATCTCGCTGCGCCCGTCGGCGCACAGTGCGGCCAAGAGCATCGCCATGCCGGCGCGGATGTCCGGCGACTCCACGCGCTCGCCGCGCAGCCGGCGCGGGCCGGTGACGATCGCCCTGTGCGGATCGCACATGACGATGTCCGCGCCCATCAGGATCAGCTTGTCGGTGAAGATCAGGCGGTTCTCGAACATCCACTCGTGCACGAGTATCGAGCCCTCGGCCTGGGTCGCCAGCGCGACGGCGATCGAGGTCAGATCGGCGGGAAACGCCGGCCACGGGCCGTCCTGGATCTTGCTCTTGTATTCGCCCACGTCCGCCTGGGCGACGAGCTTCTGCCCACCGGGTACCAACACATCGTTGCCGTCGAGCTCCGAGCGCAGGCCGAGGCGCTCGAAGACCAGGCGGATCATGCGCAGGTCTCCCGGCACGGTGTCCTTGATGCGCAGCTCGCCGCCGGTGACGCCGGCGAGCGCCATGAAGCTGCCGATCTCGATGTGGTCGGGCGCGACATCGTGCTCGCAGCCGTGCAGGCGATCGGCGCCGTTGACGGTGATCAGGTTCGAGCCGATCCCCTGGATGTCGGCACCCATCTTGACGAGCATGCGCGCGAGATCCTGGACATGGGGCTCTGAGGCGGCGTTGCCGATCACCGTCGTGCCGGGTGTGAGCGCGGCGGCGAGCAGGACGTTCTCGGTGGCCATCACCGAGGGCTCGTCCATGAACACGTCGGTCGAGCACAGCCCGCGCGGCGCGTCGAGCACGATCCCGCCGTTGCACTCGACGTTCGCGCCCATCGCGCGGAACGCGTCGAGGTGGGGATCCAGGCGCCGGCGGCCGATGACGTCGCCGCCGGGCGGGGACATGACGGCGCGCCCGAAGCGCGCGAGCAGCGGACCGGCCAGCAGGAACGACGCGCGTATCAGCTCGGCGAGCTCTCGCTCGACCTCGACCTCGCTCGCCGAGCTGGCACACAGCACGACTTCGTTGGGCCCGCGCCAGCTGACCGCCACGCCGACCGCCCGCAGGATGTTGAGCATCGCCTCGACGTCGCGGATGCGCGGGACGTTGCGCACGACCACCTCGTCCTCGGTGAGGAGGGCCGACGCGAGGATCGGGAGCGCACCGTTCTTGTTCCCCGCCGGCACCATCGTGCCGGAGAGCGGTACGCCACCTTCGATGACGAACTTCTCCATGAGCTGTGCACGCCGCCGTCGGCCCCACGGCGGGGCGTTCGCATCGCGCCTGGCAAGCGTAACAGCCATCTACTCGGTCAAGTTCGCGCCGCGGACCCACTCCCCTGCCCAGCCGTGCAGGACCTCGCGGAGGGCCGCCACCGCGCAGCCGGGCCACGGCTCGGCTGCAATATCGCTTGCAGGCCGATCGCCCGGAATACCGCTCTGCAACGCGGGTTTGAGGCATGGCCTCCGATACGTACGTACGTTCGCATCCGGTCCGTCCGCGGGCATGCCTACCTTCTACGAACAGATGTTCGCAACGCCGAAAAACTCCACGCTCGCGCAGCGCACGCTCGGCGCCCTGCGTCTCACCCGCTCGTTCCTATTGCTCGAGGACGACTACGACGTCGACTGGGAGGTCGACCGGGACGAGGCCTTGACGCAGACTCACCCGCACCGAGTGCCGCTGCGCGGGCCAGGGAGGCGCTCGCGCCGCCTGATGGCGCGCCGCGCCGGCCAGGGCGTTTCCGCGCGACACATCTGCCTTTCCCCCGTCGACGCGACGCCGGCCCCGGCACACGCCGCGCGCAACCGTCCACTTTCGGTGCGGCTCGACGGGCAACGCGCGCGCTGCTGAACAGGGCCGCGGACATCCCGGCATCGGACCTATGCTTGGAGGCCTGATGAAGCAGCGAGTGACCGTCATCACGCTCGGCATCAGCGACCTGAAGCGGGCGCGCGCCTTCTATGAAGCGCTCGGCTGGCGCAGCAGGGCTGGCGAGGACGACGATGTCGTGTTCTTCCAGGTCGGCGGCAGCGTTCTGTCCCTGTGGGATCGCGCGCGCCTGGCCGAGGACAGCGGCGTGGAGCTGGGCAGCGGCTACGGCGGGATCACGCTCGCGCACAACGTCGGTTCGCCAACCGAGGTCGATGACGTCATCGAGCAGGCTGCACGGGCTGGGGCGACGATCGCGCGCGGACCGGCCGAGACCTTCTGGGGCGGCTACTCGGGGGTGTTCCTCGACCTCGACGGATACCCGTGGGAGGTCGCCCACAACCCGCACTGGGCGCTGGATGACGACGGCAACGTCGCGCTGCCAGCCTGAAAGCACAGACACGACGGGCCGCCCTTGGGCGGCCCGTATCTGAAATAAACCGGCGGCGTCCTACTCTCCCAGGCCCTTGCGGGCCAAGTACCATCGGCGCTGAGGGGCTTAACTGCTCTGTTCGGAATGGGAAGAGGTGTTTCCCCCTCGCCAAAGCCACCGGAAAAGGCGAGAGACCAGCCTTCACGGTCCTTCAAAACTGCACAGTAGCCACGCAAACGAGCACCACAAAAAAATCCGTCAAGCCCTCGACCCATTAGTACCGGTCTCCTACAGACGTTACCGTCCTTACAGATCCGGCCTATCAACCTGGTGGTCTACCAGGGGTCTTACTCCCTCTAGGGGATGGGAGAACTCATCTTGAGGCCGGCTTCCCGCTTAGATGCTTTCAGCGGTTATCCGATCCACACGTAGCTAACCTGCAATGCCCTTGGCAGGACAACAGATACACCAGAGGTGCGTTCATCCCGGTCCTCTCGTACTAGGGACAAATCCTCTCAATTCTCCAACGCCCACGGCAGATAGGGACCGAACTGTCTCACGACGTTCTG
>JAXDGQ010000116.1:0-4619 GCA_034664965.1 Solirubrobacteraceae bacterium
CCGAAGTTCTGGAAGGCGCTCCACGACCGGTTGAGCTCCTGCTTGTAGCCCAGCTCTGCGAGGCGCTTCTCGTCGGCGTCCAGAGTGGTGGGTGTGCTCATCTGCTCAGCCCCCTAGAGGAGAAAAGGTTTGATCGTCCGTCCTTCGATCGTGACATTACGCGCGATCGTGGACGGAAGTCAATAGCAGTCATCCAAATTTCGAATTCGCCGCTGGGACGCATGGCCAACGCTCGGTCCCGGCACGGCGCCGGGCTCGCCGGCGGGCATCAGCCGCCCGGCAACAGCCCGGCGAGCACGTGCTCGGTTCCCTGCAGGTGTTCGGTCATCGCCTTCACGGCGCCGAGTGAATCGGACTTGCGCACGGCGGCGAGCAGTCGCCGGTGCTGGGTGTTGGAGGACTCCAGCACCTGGGGCGGGTGGGCGATGTAGGCGATCAGGTCGGTCATCGCGCCCTGCACCTCGGTCATCGCTCGCACCAGGCTCGGCGAGCCGGCGGCTTCGGCCAGCCCGACGTGCAGGCGGATGTCGGACTGGCGATAGGCGGAGAAGTCCTCGAGCGAGTCCTCCAGTGTCCTCTCCAGCTCGTCGAGCGCGAGCAGGTCCTCCGCCTGCACGCGTTCGGCAGCGAGCACGGCGACGCCGAGCTCGACCGCCAGGCGCCGATCGCAGGTATCGCGCCAGCGCGCGAGCATCTGCGGCGAGGGCGGATCGGCCGGCGGCTGCGGGTCTGAGACGAACGTCCCTCCGCGACGTCCGCGTATCGCGAACACGTGCCCGCTCTGGGTGAGCGCGGTGAGCGCCTGGCGCAGCGTGGAGCGGGCGATCCCCAACCGGCCGCACAGCTCACGCTCGGCGGGCAGACGCGTGCCCGGCGGCAGCAGCCCCAGCTTGATCGCCGTGCCGAGGCGTTCGACGGTCTCCTCGAATGCGGTCTGCGATCGCACCGGGGCGAACACCGTTTCCGCAGACAGGACCGCCTCGGTCACAAACGCTCGAACCCCCGGAAGCGCTCCCAGTCGGTCACGGCTGCGCCGAACGCATCGAGCTCGACGTCGGCCGCGTTGAGGTAGTGCTCGACTACGTCGTCGCCGAACGCCGCGCGTGCGACCTCGCTCGTTGCGAACAGCTCGCGCGCGTCGCGCAGCGACGTCGGTATGCGCGGCTTGTCCTGCGCGTCATAGGCATTGCCCTCGAAGGCGGGCTCGAGCTGGAGCTCGCGCTGCACCCCATGCAGCCCCGCGGCGATGACCGCGCTGAGCGCCATGTAGGGGTTCAGGTCGGCGCCGCCCGCGCGGTTCTCGAAGCGCAGCGAAGCGCCGTGGCCGACGACGCGCAGGGCGCACGTGCGGTTGTCGCGTCCCCAGGCGACGGCGGTCGGGGCGAACGTGGCGGCCGCGAAGCGCTTGTAGGAGTTGACGTTGGGGGCGAGCAGCAGCGTGAGCTCGCGCAGGGCCGCCAGCTGACCGGCCAGGAAGGACTCGAACAGCGCGGAGTCGCGCTCGAACAGCGGACCCTGCTCGTCGGCGAGCGAGAAGTGGATGTGGCACGAGTTGCCCTCGCGCTCGTCGTACTTTGCCATGAAGGTGATCGACATCCCCTCCAGCGCGGCGATCTCCTTGACGCCGTTCTTGTAGATGACGTGCTCGTCGGCGGTCCGCAGCGCGTCGGCATAGCGGAAGTTGATCTCGTGCTGGCCGAAGTTGCACTCGCCCTTGGAGTCCTCGCAGAGCATCCCGGCCGCCTCCATGCTGTTTCGGATGCGCCGCATCAGCGGCTCCACGCGGGCGGTCCCGAGCAGCGAGTAGTCGACGTTGTAGAGGTTGGCCGGCTCCATCTCGCGGTAGCCCTTGTGCCATGCCTGCTCGTAGGTGTCGCGGAAGACGAGGAACTCGAGCTCGGTGCCGGCGTTCGCCGTCCAGCCGCGCTCGGACAGGCGCGCAAGCTGGCGGCGCAGGACCTGGCGCGGCGAGACGTCTACGTCTGAGCCGTCCTGCCACGCCACGTCGGCCAGGCAGACGACGGTGCCCTCCTGCCAGGGCACCGGGCGAAGCGTGTCGAGGTCCGGGCGCAGCACGAAGTCGCCGTAGCCTCGCTCCCACGAGAACATCTCATAGCCCGAGACGGTCGCCATGTCGACGTCCACGCCGAGCAGGTAGTTGCAGCCCTCCGCTCCGTGCTCGGCCACCTCGGCGAGGAAGTGGCGGGCGGTCAGGCGCTTGCCCTGAAGGCGCCCCTGCATGTCCGTGAGCGCCAGCAACACGGTGTCGATCTCTCCCCGGTCGACGCCGGCGCGCAGCTCCTGCAGCTTCATCGGGTGCGCTCCTGAAGAGCCATGGCGTTGAAGGTATAGGTTGTGCGCCTTATGGTGCAAGGACGGTGCCTTGGCGATGGTGGACGAGCTTGACGACCTCCTGAGGCGACTGGAGGCCTCGCTCGCTCCGATGCGCGGCGCGCCTCGCGAGCTGGACGGCGGCATCACCAACCGCAATTTCCTTGTGACCTTCGGCGACGACGACTACGTCGTGCGCCGCCCAGGCAAGGACACGGAGCTGCTCGGCATCGACCGCGCCGCCGAGCGCCTGGCCAACGAAGCAGCCGCCCGGCTGGGAATCGCCCCGGCGGTCGCCGCCGCGCTCGACGACTGCCTGGTCACGCGCTTCGTCGACTGCGAACCGATCGTCGCCGGCGAGCTGGCCGAGCGGGCGGAGGAGCTGGCGCGCGGGCTGCGTGCGTTTCACGACTCGGGCGTGCAGCTGCCGACCCGCTTCTACGTGCCGGCGCTGCTCGATGGCTACGCGGCGATCGTCCGCGAGCGCGGAGGCGTCGTGCCGGCCGAGTACGACGACGCCATCCTCGCCGCCGCGCGCATCTGCGACGCGGTGGCGCCGGCCAGCCTGCGCCCGTGCCACAACGACCTGCTGGCCGGCAACGTCATCCGGGCCCGCGAGGACGGCCGCCTGGTGATCGTCGACTGGGAGTACGCGGGCATGGGCGATCCGCGCTTTGACCTCGGCAATCTGTCGGTCAACAACGAGTTCGCCGAAACGACCGACGAGCGCCTGCTGCGCGCCTACTACGGCGAGCCGCCGTCGGACGCGCGTCGGGCCGCCCTGAAACTGATGCGCGTGCTCTCAGACGCCCGCGAAGCGGCGTGGGGAGTCGTGCAGACGGCGATCTCAGAGCTCGACTTCGACTTCGCCGCCTATGCGCAGAAGCACTTCGAGCGCCTGCGCGCGACGGTGGCGCAACCGCAGTTCGAGCAGTGGCTCGTGAGCGCCGGGGCGTGATGGTCAGACCGCGGGAGCTGCCCGCGCGCGCGCGCGTGGTGATCGTCGGCGGCGGCGTCGGGGGCGCCGCGATCGCCCATCACCTGGCCGCGCTCGGCGAGCGAGACGTGGTGCTGCTCGACCGCAGCGAGCTGACCAGCGGCTCGACCTTTCACTCCGCCGGCCTGGTCGGCCAGCTGCGCTCGAGCGTCTCGCTGACGCGCATGATGATGGACTCGGTCGAGCTCTACCGCACGCTCGACTGCGGCTGGGTGGAGTGCGGCGGCATCCGCCTGGCGTGCACGCCCGAGCGCGAGCAGGAGGTCCTGCGTCAGGTGGCCTGGGCGAAGACGTTCGGGCTGCCGCTGGCGCTGATCTCCGCCGAGCAGGCGCGCGAGCTGTTCCCGCTGATGAGCGCCGAGGGCGTGCGCTGCGCCTCCTACCTGCCGAGCGACGGCTACCTCGACCCGTCGCTCCTGACGACCGCGCTCGTCGACGGCGCGCGCGAGGGCGGCTGCCGCGTGTTCACGCACACGCGCGTGACGGGCATCGACGTCGTCGATCAGCGCGTGCGGGGTGTGCAGACCGAGTGGGGCCCGATCGAGGCCGAGGTGGTCGTCGACGCGGGCGGCATGTTCGCCGCCGAAATCGGGCGGATGGCCGGCGTGCGCGTACCCGTCGTGCCGTTCGCGCACGAGTACCTCGTCACACAGCCCTTTCGCGAGCGCGCGCCCGGCGAGCACCTGCCGACACTGCGTGATCCCGACCTCTTGATCTACTTCCGCGAGGAGGGGGGAGGCCTGGTGATGGGCGGATACGAGCGTCGGTCGGCACCCTGGGCGCTCGACGAGCACCTGCGCGACGCGATCGCGCCCGACTTCAACGGGCGCCTGCTCGAGGAGGACTGGCCGCGCTTTGAGGAGATCGCCGCCAACTCGTCCAGGCGCGTGCCCGCGATGGACGAGATCACCGTTACGCGCCTGATCAACGGGCCCGAGGCCTTTACGCCCGACAACGAGTTCTGCCTCGGCGAGAGCGAGGTGCGAGGCTTCTTCGTCGCCGCGGGATTCTGCGCGCACGGCCTCGCGGGCGCCGGCGGGATCGGTCGCGTGATGGCCGAGTGGATCCTCCAGGGAGAGCCGGCGATGGATGTCTGGGAGATGGACATCCGCCGCTTCGGCCCCCACTTTCGCTCGCCGGCGTACACGCTCAAGCGGGCCAAAGAGGTCTATGAGACCTACTACGACATCCGCTATCCCGGGCACGAGCGCCAGGCGGGCCGTCCGCTGCGAACGTCCAGCGCCTATGGCTGGCACGCAGAGCAAGGCGCTGCGTTCGGCGAGAAGTCCGG
>JAXDGQ010000117.1:0-6845 GCA_034664965.1 Solirubrobacteraceae bacterium
AGGTCGGCGAGCTCGTTGGTCACCTGGCCGTTGAGGAACTCCACGGCGCCGGCACCTGTCAGGGCGAGCTTGCCGCGCTCGGAGCGGTCGAGCAGGCCGCAGCCTCCCGTCAGCGCGCGCCGCTCGCTGCCCGCCAGGTCAGTCTCAGTCGAAGCCATGGTTCGAGCATAGCCACGCTAGGCTTGCCCGCGATGGGCCTCGCAGACACCTTTCAGCGGATCGTCGACTCGCTCCCCGACGACTGGACCGACCTGGAGCTCGACCTTCGCCTGGCGGACGAGTCGCGCTACATCGAAGCCGCCCAGTACCTGGTCACGTGCAACGCGCGTCCCTACTCCCATCACGACTGGCACTGGCGCCTGCTCGTCGCCCACCGCTTCGGCCACGCAGCCTCGGCGGAGACCGTCCACGGCACGCTCGCGCTGCTCGACGACGCCGGCATCGGCGGCGAGCTCGTCGTGCGCGAGACGCGCAGCGGGCGCGCCGAGGTCACGCAGGGGTGGGGTCGCCCGGAGTCGGCCCGCGAGGAGTTTCGCCGCCTGCGGGCGCAGTAGCGATGGCGCGCGTGCTCGCGCTCGTGCCCGACCTGCTGTTCGGGTCGCGCGTGCAGGGAGACCTCACGGCGGCCGGCCACGAGGTCGAGCTGATCGGCGATCAGGCACTGCTGCGTGCACGGCTGGCCGGCGAGGGCTCCCCGGCCGGCGAAGTCCTGGTTGTCGACCTGACCGATCCGCAGCTCGACGGCGCGTCGATCGTGCAGGCGCTCGCCGCCGATGCGCTGCTCGACGGGGTGCGCACGCTGGCTTTCTTCTCGCACGTCGACACGGCCGTGGGCGAGCGCGCGCGAGCCGCCGGCTTTGACCTCGTCGTCCCGCGCTCGCGCATGGCGCGCGAGGGAGCGCAGCTGGTGACGCGCCTCGCCGACGGCGCCTGACGCCGCGCGCCCACGCGCCCGGCGCGGGCTGTAATGCTCTGAGGATGTCCGCGCGGACGCGCCTGCGGGAGCTGCTGTCGAACCCGTTCGCCGGCTTCGCGCCTTGGATCGTCATGTCCGTCGTCGAGGGTCCGCAGCGCTTCGAGCTCGCGGCGGGCCTGGCGTTCGCGATTGCGGCGTTGGCGGGCGTGCTTGGATCGCTCGTGGGCGAACGCCCGAAACTGCTCGATGTCGCCGGCATCGTCTTCTTCGCGGCGCTGGTCCTGGCGGGCCTGCTCGTCGACGAGACCGGGCTGGACTGGCTCGAGCGCTGGGCGGGGGAGATCTCCAACGTGGCGATCGTGCTCATCGCGCTGTTCTCGATCGCCATCCGCGTCCCGTTCACGGTGCAGTACGCACGCGAGACCGTGCCGCGCGAGCACTGGAGCACGCCGCAGTTCTTGCGACTCAACTACACGATCACCTGGGTGTGGATCGCCGCTTTCCTCATCACCGCGATCGTCGGCTTCCTCGGAGACGGCCCGCTCGATCAGCCGGACAACCTGTGGACGAACTGGATCGTGCAGATCGCCGCGCTGATCCTCGCGCTGCGGTTCACCGAGTGGTATCCGCAGGCGGCGCTGGCGCGCCAGGAGATCGCCGCCGGAACGCGCACCGATCCTCCGCCTTCACTGCGCGAGCTCGCGCTGCCGGTTGTCGGCTACATCGTGCCCGTGGGGATCGTCGTGCTCGCCGTCGGCGGCGCTCCCTGGTGGGTGGGGGCGGCGATGATCGCGCTCGGCGCCGCCGCTACGCACCGCCTCGCCGAGCAGCGCGGCATCGAGCGGCCGGCCGGCGCGGACACGCGCTGAGGCCCGAGCGCGGGCCGCGCTATGCGGCGGCCGGATGCTCGCCGCGGCGGACCAGCGGATGCTCAGGCGATGCCCCGGGGCCGGCGAGCGCGCGCGACTCGCGCGCCGTCAGCCGCTTGGCGCACTTCTGGCAGATGCGGTGCTCGTCGACGCGACCGCCGCAGCCGCGATGCTCGAGCACGACAGCCGGGCCGCCGGCGGGCGCCGCGTGGCGGTCGCCCCACTGCATCAGCGCGACGACCGTCGGCCACAGGTCAAGGCCCTTCTCGGTCAGGCGATACTCGTAGCGCGCGGGGCGCTCCTGGTAGAGGCGGCGCTCCAGCACGCCCTGCTCGACCAGGCGCGTCAGGCGTGTCTGCAGCACGTTGCGCGCAATCTGGAGGTTGGCCTGGATCTGGTCGAAGCGGCGCAGGCCGAGGAACACGTTGCGCACGATCAGCAGCGACCAGCGCTCGCCGACGATCTCCAGGGCCCCGGCGATGCTGCACGTCTGCGAGCTGTAGTCGTTGCGAAGCATTGGTCCAGCATAGCGTTGTCAGTTGCATCATGCAACTCTTGTGCTAGGGTCCGTTTCGCGATGCAACGGAAATGGATCGTCTCGCTGATCGTGTGCACCGGGGTGTTCATGTCGAGCCTCGACCTGTTCATCGTCAACATCGCCTTCCCGGCGATCGCCAAGCACTTCGGCGGCGCTTCGCTGGTCTCGCTGTCGTGGATCCTCAGCGGCTACGCGATCGTGTTCGCCGCGCTACTCGTCCCCGCCGGACGCTGGGCCGATGCGTTCGGGCGCAAGCGGGCGTTCCTGCTCGGCCTGGGAGTGTTCGTCCTCGCCAGCACCGCCTGCGCGCTCGCGCCGTCCGTCGGCTTCCTGATCGGCGCGCGCGTCGTCCAGGCGGTTGGCGGTGCGCTCATGCTGCCGACGTCGCTGGGGCTGATGCTGCCCGAGTTCGGACCCGACGAGCGCCACGTGGCGATCGGCGCGTGGGCGGCGACCGGCGGGGTCGCCGCGGCCGCCGGGCCGCCGCTGGGCGGGCTGCTCGTGCAGGCCGACTGGCGGCTGGTGTTCCTCGTGAACATCCCCGTCGGGCTGCTCGGCCTCGGCTTCGGCCTGCGCACGCTGGCAGAGCGCCGCGAAAGCGACGCCGCGCGACCGGACGTGCTCGGCGCGCTCGGGCTGATCGTCGCGATCGGCGCGCTCGTCGTGGCGATCGTCAAGGGACAGGAATGGGGCTGGGGCTCGGCTGCCATCGTGGCGCTGCTCGCCCTCACCGCGGTGCTGCTGCCGGCCATCTGGTGGCGCTCGGAACGCCACGACGCGCCGATCGTCGAGCCCGCGATGCTGCGCGTGCGCAGCTTCGGGCTGGCCGTCGGCGCCTCCCTGCTGTTCTTCGCAGCCTTCGGCGCGATGCTGCTCTCCGGCGTCCTCTTCCTCACCTCGGTGTGGCACGAGGACGTGCTGACGGCGGGCCTGATGCTGTTCCCCGGCCCCGCGATGGCCACCGCCTTCAGCATCCCGTCGGCGCGTCTCGGCGCCCGCTTCGGCTATCGACTGCCGGGAATCGCCGGCGCGTTGCTGTTCTGCGCGGGCCAGCTCTGGTACATCATCCAGACCGGCGACACGCCGGCCTATGCCTCGCAGTTCCTCCCGGGCATGGTCCTCGGCGGCGCCGGCGTGGGCCTGATGATCCCCACGCTCACCGGTGCCGGCGCCTCGTCGCTGCCGCCCGAGCGCTTCGCCACCGGCGCGGCGGTGCTGACGATGGGCCGCCAGATCGGCGCGGCGCTCGGCGTGGCCGTGCTCGTGGCCGTGCTCGGCACGGCGACGGGCAGCGCGTCCGACTTTCACGCGGCCTGGCTGATATCCGTGGTCGGCGGCCTGTCGGCCGGCGCCCTGCTCGCGGCGATCGGGCCCCCAGCCGGACGTTCGGCGGGCCCGCCTGGCGGCGAGCGGCCCACGATCTCCGAGGCGATCGCCGACCCGCTGATCGCCGAGCCGCTGGTGCTCGAGGAGATCACATGAGCACGCTCGAGCGCGCGCCGGCGGGGACACGCAGCCGCACGTTCAGCTGGCAGGACCCGGCGGCGACGGCCGAGCGGGGGCTGAGCATGTCCGGCCTCGACTACATCACGGCGATCGCCTCGGGGGCGCTGGCGCCGCCGCCGGTCGCCGAGCTGCTCGGCTTTGAGATCATCGAGGCCGAGCACGGGCGCGCCGTGTTCGCGCTGGAGCCGGCCGAGTGGATGTACAACCCGATCGGCATGGTCCACGGCGGGATCGCCGCGACGATCCTCGACTCCTGCATGGGCTGCGCCGTGCACACGACGCTCGCCGCCGGCGTCGGCTACACGACGACCGACCTGCAGGTGCGCTACATCCGCGCGATGTCAGACGTGACCGGCCGGGTGCTGGCAGAGGGTCGCGTCGTGCACGCGGGCAGGCGCACAGCAACCGCCGAGGGCCGCGTGTTCGCTGCGTCCGGCGAGAAGCTGATCGCGCACGGCAGCACCGGCTGTGTGATCCTGGGCTGAGGGCGCGCCAGCGCCCCTCCTCGCCCCTAGCTGGCCTGCGTGGCCGACGAGCCGCCCAGCTCGGCCAGTTCGGCCTCGGTCGGTTCGAGCGGCACGAGCGCGCCGTTGGGCACGCGCTGGCCGTTGGGGAGCCAGCGCCCGATGCGAACTGACAGCGCCGCGCGGATGACCATGCCGTGGCAGACCACCAGCGCCGGCAGCTCTGCGGCCTCGACGTCGTCCAGCGCCGCGCCGACGCGCCGCTCCTGCGCGACGAATGACTCGCCTCCGGGGAACGCGAAGTCGGGCTGCGCGCCGGCGAACGCCGCGAAAAGCTCGGGCGCCTCGGCGATGACGTCGGTGAACGAGCGGTTGGTCCAGTCGCCGGCGTCGGTCTCCATCAGCCGCGCGTCCTCGCGCGGCTGCAGGCCGATGCGCGCGGCGACGGCGTCGGCCGTTTCGCGCGCGCGCAGCAGCGGGCTGCACCACAGCGCTGCGAAGCCGTAGGAGGCGGCGCGCTCGGCCAGCTCGGCGGCCTGCTCGCGGCCGGTCTCGTCGAGCGGCACCTGCTGCTGGCCCTGGAAGCGGCCCTCCTTGTTGTAGGCCGTCTGCCCGTGGCGCGCGAGGTATACGCCGCTGGAGGAGCGCTTCGTCAGGATCGGTCGAACCGGTCGAGGTTCATGACCTTGTCCCAGGCGGCGACGAAGTCGTGCGCGAACTTCTCGCCTGCGTCGTCGCTGGCGAAGACCTCCGACAGCGCCCGCAGCTCAGAGTTCGAGCCGAACACGAGGTCGACCGAGGTCGCCGTCCACTTGGCCTCGCCGGTCCTGCGATCGCTTCCCTCGTAGAGGTTCTCGGACGAGCCCTGCGCCTTCCACTCCGTGCTCATGTCGAGCAGGTTGACGAAGAAGTCGTTGGTCAGGGTTTGCGGCCGGTCGGTGAGGACACCGTGCTGAGAGTGCCCGACGTTCGCGTCGAGGGCGCGCATGCCGCCGACCAGCACCGTCATCTCCGGCGCGGTCAGCCTCAGCATGAAGGCCCGCTCGAGGAGCCCGCGCTCCAGCGGCATGGCCTCTCCCGGGCGGAAGTAGTTTCGGAAGCCGTCGACGGTCGGCTCGAGCACGGCGAACGAATCGACGTCGGTCTGCTCCTGCGACGCGTCGGTGCGCCCCGGCGTGAACGGCACCGAGATCTCGTGCCCGGCGCTCCTGGCCGCCTGCTCGACGGCCGCGCACCCGCCCAGCACGATCAGGTCGGCCAGCGAGACCTGCTTCGCCCCGGAATGTGAGTCGTTGAACACCTGCTGGATCTGCTCGAGCGTCTGCAGCGCGCTCGCGAGCTCGGTCGGTTCGTTGGACTCCCAGTCCTTCTGCGGGGCGAGGCGGATCCGCGCCCCGTTTGCCCCGCCGCGCTTGTCGGTGCCGCGGAACGACGCCGCAGCTGCCCACGCGGTCGAGACGAGCCGCGAGATCGACAGTCCCGACGCGAGCACCGTCTGCTTCAGCGAAGCGACGTCGGACTCGTCGATCAACGCGTGCTCGACCGCAGGGACGGGGTCCTGCCACAGCTGCGCCTCGGCGGTCCACGGGCCGAGGTAGCGCGAGACGGGTCCCATGTCGCGGTGCAGCAGCTTGTACCAGGCCCTGGCGAACGCGTCGGCGAGCTGGTCGGGGTCCTCGTAGAAGCGTCTCGCGATCGGCTCGTAGATGGGATCGAACCTCAGTGCGAGATCCGTCGTCAGCATCATCACCGGGGACCGTTTGGACGGGTCGTGCGCATCCGGCACCAGGTCGTCGGGCTCGGGGTCCTTGGGGGTCCACTGCTTCGCCCCGGCCGGGCTCTCCGTCAGCTGCCACTCGTAGCGGAAGAGGTTGTCGAGGAAGTCGTTGTTCCACCTCGTCGGCTCGCTCGTCCAGGCGCCCTCCGGACCGCCGGTGAGCATGCGCACGCCGTTGCCGTTGCGTTGCAAGCTGCCCTTCCAGCCAAGTCCCTGCTCCTCCAGCGGTGCCGCCTCGGGCTCCGGGCCGATGTCGCTCGGGTCGACGGCGCCGTGTGTCTTGCCGAACGTGTGGCCGCCGACGATCAGGGCGACGGTCTCCTCGTCGTTCATCGCCATGCGGGCGAAGGTCTCGCGGATGTCTCTGGCGGACGCGACGGGGTCGGGGTTGCCGTTGGGTCCCTCCGGGTTCACGTAGATGAGCCCCATCTGCACCGCGCCGAGGGGCTTGGCGAGCTGACGGTCGCCGCTGTAGCGCTCGTCCCCGAGCCACGTGTCCTCCGGGCCCCAGAAGATCTCTTCGGGCTCCCAGATGTCCTCGCGCCCGAAGCCGAAGCCGAACGTCTGAAAGCCCATCGACTCCATCGCCACGTTGCCCGCGTACACGAGGAGGTCGGCCCATGAGATCTTGCGGCCGTACTTGCGCTTGATCGGCCACAACAACCGGCGCGCCTTGTCGAGGCTCGCGTTGTCGGGCCAGCTGTCGAGCGGCGCGAAGCGCTGGGCGCCCTGGCCACCACCACCACGGCCGTCGGCGATGCGGTAGGTCCCGGCG
>JAXDGQ010000118.1:0-4937 GCA_034664965.1 Solirubrobacteraceae bacterium
AGTCGTTTGAAGCCGCCGCGCGGGCGTGATACGTTTGCGCAAGGGTGGAGGCTTCGTTTACACGGAGGGACGTGCTCCGCGCGGGGGCGGCGGCGGGAATGCTGGCGAGCTTCGAGACGCTGGCAACGCCGGCGCGTGTGCTGGAGAAGGTGCTCGCCGCTCCGACGGCTTGCGGGCCGCTGACGGACATCGAGCACGTGGTCATCTTCATGAACGAGAACCGCTCGTTCGACAGCTACTTCGGCACCTATCGCGGGGTCAAAGGCTTCCACAGCAAAGCCCTGCCGCTGAATGACGGCAGCGGAAAAAACATCTTCGCGCAGCCATTCCCGGGCCCAGCGGGCGAACCGTACGGCGGCCACCTGCTGCCATTCCGCTTCGATACGACGAACGGCGGCGACTGCGTCAACGACATCGCGCACGACTGGAAGGCGATGCACGAATGCTGGAACAACGGCGCCCTGGACGGGTGGGTGGATGCCCATCTCAAAGCGAATCCTCAAGACGGCCACAACACGATGGGCTACTACACGCGCCAGGACCTGCCCTTCTTCCATGCGCTGGCCGACAACTTCACGATCTGCGACCGCTACTTCTCCTCGGTGATCGGCCAGACCGACCCCAACCGCCTCTACTCGATGAGCGCGACGATCGACCTCGACGCGACAGCGGGGCCGTCGCTGGAGACGCAGGTCGCCAACCGCCCTCAGTACTTCGGGAAGTTCACATGGCGGACCTACCCCGAGCAGCTGCAGGACGCGGGGATCAGCTGGAAGGTCTATTCGACGCCCGACGGCGACGCCGGCGACGGCGTGCTGCACTACTTCAAAGCCTATGAAGAAAACCCGTTGCTGGCCGCGAACGCGTTCGGCCCGAGGTTCCCGAACGACTTCTTGGCCGATTGCGCGGCAGGGACACTGCCGCAGGTCTCCTGGGTGCTCGCTTCGCTGGTGGACAGCGAGCATCCGCCGGCTCCGGTGACCTACGGCGAGGTCGCCCTCTCTGAAGCTCTCAACGCGCTGGTCTCCAACCAGGCGGTCTGGGAGAAAACGGCGCTGTTCTACACCTACGACGAGAACGGCGGCTTCTTCGACCACGTGCCGCCGCCGACACCGCGGCAAGGGACGCCGGGCGAGTACCTGCACAACTTCCCGGACGAAAGCATCGGCGGCCCCAAGGGGCCGATCGGGCTGGGCTTCCGCGTGCCGATGCTCGTGATCTCACCCTACGCGCGTGGCGGATTCGTATGCGGGCACACCTTCGACCACACCTCCACGCTGCGCTTCCTGGAGAGTCGTTTCGGCCCGCCCGTGCCCAACCTGAGCAAGTGGCGGCGAGGGCACACCGGCGACCTGACGCAGGCCTTCAACTTCGGCGCCCCGGCGGACCCCTCGGTGCCGGCGCTGCCGAGTCCCTCGCGGGCGGACACGCGCGTGCTACTCAGCGACTGCCCCACCCAGTCCCCGGACCTCGGCTCGGAAACATTCCCGACCGTGAAACGGTATCCGCTGCCCCCTCCGCCACAGGCCGCGCCCAGCCAGGAACGCGGAGCACGGCGTCGCCCGAGCGGCTGCTAGCGACTGGCCGCAGTAGTCGGCTCGCATTGCGCGCTCGCGCGCTCGACGACGGACGCGGGAGCATCTGGCGCAGCCGGGGGAGATATGAGAGAGTCGTAGGCATCCAACGTCCAGGAGAGGGGTGGTCGCGATGGCTGATGGCGTCTATCGAGTCACTGAGGTGATCGGGGTTAGCAGCGAGTCCTGGGAGGCGGCCGCGCGCAGCGCGGTCGAGGCGGCGGGCAAGACCGTCCGCGACCTCCGCATCGCAGAGGTTCTCAGGCAGGATGTGGCGATCGAGAACGGACAGATCAAGAACTATCGCGTTCGGCTTGCAATCTCGTTCAAGTACGAGTCAAGCGACTGAGCCAGGAGCCGGTCGGCGATCTCTGGCGACCGGGTTGACTTGAGCTGAGATCCGAGTAGGTTGGACGGCTAGCCTGATCGGCGGCCCCTCATGGATCGGCGGGGCGCATCGATGTGCAAGGAACGCACCTTTCGATGGGCAGTTGGGGGTGCATGATGCGGAGGATGCAGCGCACAGCTCGGGCGGCCTTGCCCTACGGGGTGGCGCTGACGCCCGGCTCCGGTCTGGAGCTGAGGTCCCGGCGGCTGCCGGCGCTGTCGATGGCGGCCGCCGTCGCCTGTATCGCCGCGCTTTCGCTGACCGCGTTCCCCACGCCGACCCCGCCGAGCGATTCCCCTGCGGCGGGTCGTGTCGCGCAAGGCCGGCTCGCGACGACGCTGCCGATCGAGCTTGCCCCGGCCGCCTCGGCGAGCATCGGCGCCTCCGAGCACAGCTTCTGGGCAGTTCGTCGCGGCGCATCGCTGCTGACCAACGGCGGAGGCATCCGCAGTGCCTTCGACGCCTCGGGCGCCCGCCTGAGCGTGGCCGAGGGCACGCTCTCGCTGTCGCTCGCGTCGGTTGCGCGCGGCCGCCGCATCGCTCGCGCCAGAACGGTGGCGCCCTCGGGTGCGGCGAGCCAGGTTCTCTACAACCGCGGGGCGATCAGCGAGTTCTACAGGAACGGGCCATATGGCCTGGAGCAGGGGTTCACGTTGCGCCGGCGGGTGCAAGGCGGCGCCGGCTCACTCGTGCTGGCGTTGAGCGTCGCCGGGTCGCTTGTTCCCAAGCGCGCGGGGTCGCAGATCCTGTTCAGAACGCAGGCGGGAGCCACGGCGCTGCGCTACGGGCAGTTGAGTGCGGTGGATGCGGCGGGCAGGCAGCTGCCCGCGCACATGGAGATCCGCGGCGTGATGCTTCAACTGAGGATCGATGACACAAGCGCGCGCTATCCGCTTCAGATCGACCCTTTCTTCCAGCAGGGCGCCAAGCTCACGGGCAGCGGCGTGAGCGGGAAAGCCCTGCTCGGCGAGAGCGTGGCGCTCTCGGCTGACGGCAACACCGCCGTGATCGGTGGCCCCTCCGACAACAGCGGCGCGGGGGCGGCGTGGGTCTTCACCCGCTCGGGGTCGACGTGGAGCCAACAGGGCCCCAAGCTGCTCGGCAGCCAAGAGACCGGCAAAGGCCACTTCGGTAACGACGTGGCGCTATCGGACGACGGCACCACCGCGATGATCGGCGGCCCGGGGGACAGCAGCAGCGTGGGGGCGGCCTGGGTGTTCACGCGTTCGGGCTCGACCTGGGAACCGCAGGGCCCCAAGCTGACCGGCGGTGGCGAGATCGGGACAGGCAGGTTCGGCTTTCGCGTAGCGCTGTCGGGCGACGGCGCCAGCGCCCTGATCGGCGGCCCGGGCGACAGCGCCAACGCCGGCGCTGCCTGGGTGTTCACGCGTTCGGGGTCGACCTGGGAACAACTCTCCAAGCTCAGCGGCAGCGGAGAGATCGGCAAAGGCGAATTCGGCGTGAGCGTGGCCCTGTCGGGCGACGGGAACACGGGCCTGGTCGGCGGCGGCGGCGACAATGGCGAACGCGGGGCGGCCTGGGTGTTTGCGCGCTCGGGCGCGGCCTGGGAACAGCAGGGGCCCAAGCTCACCGGCGGGGACGAGGTGGGCAATGGCCGCTTCGGCTTTCGCGTGGCGCTGTCCGAAGACGGCAACACCGGCCTGATCGGCGGCGGCAGCGACGACGGCGAAATCGGGGCGGCCTGGGCGTTCACGCGCTCGGGCTCGACGTGGGAACAGCAGGGTCCCAAGCTCACCGGCGGGGGTGAGGTCGGCAAAGGCCATCTCGGCTACAGCCTGGCGCTCTCGGCCGACGGGGACACGGCGCTGATCGGCGGCCTTGCGGACAACAACGAAATCGGGGCGGCCTGGGTCTTCACGCGCTCTGGCTCGACCTGGGAACAGCAGGGTCCCAAGCTCACCGGCGGGGGTGAGGTCGGCAAAGGCCTGTTCGGCTACAGCGTGGCCCTGTCCGCCGACGCGAGCACCGCGCTGGTGGGCGGAGGAGCTGACAACGGCGAAGTCGGCGCGGCATGGGCATTCCGCAGCAGTGCCGGGGCGCCGCCGACAGTGACCACCGTCAGCCCGACGTCGGGGACGACCGCGGGTGGCACGAAAGTGACGATCAAAGGCAGCGGGTTCCTCTCCGGTGCGACGGTCACGATCGGCACCGCGGCGACCGCAGTCAACGTGGTGTCCCCAACGGAAATCACGGCCACGACCGCCGCCACCGCGGCCGGCCCTGACGAGGTGATCGTCACCGACGCAAACGGGACTTCCGCGGGCGGCCCGTCATACACCTACGTCGCGCCGCCGCCGCCCAAAGTCACGTCCATCACCCCCACCTCGGGCACGAGCGCAGGTGGCACGAAAGTGACGATCAAAGGCAGCGGGTTCGTCGCCGGCGCGACGGTCACGATCGGCAACGCGGCGACCGCGGTGACCGTGGTCAGCGCGATAAAGATCACGGCCGTGACGTCCGCCACCGCGGCCGGCCCTGACGAGGTGATCGTCACCGACGCGAACGGGACCTCCACGGGCGGCCCGTCATACACCTACGTCGCGCCGCCGCCGCCCAGCGTCACGTCGATCACCCCCACCTCGGGGCCCACCGCCGGTGGAACCACGGTGACGATCAAAGGCACGAACCTGACCGGATCCGCTCCCGTGGTCGACTTCGGGTCGACCGTTGCTCCCAACATCACGTCGGCCACGGCGACGAAGATCGTCGTGGTGTCGCCCCAGGTGTTCGCGGGCGGGACGGTGGATGTGACGGTCACGACCGCCGGTGGTACGAGCCCCGTCAGCCCGAGCGACCGGTTCACCTACATTGCGCCGCCGCCTCCCAAAGTCACATCGATCACCCCGACGTCGGGCACGACCGAAGGCGGCACCCCAGTGACGATCAACGGCAGCGGGTTCGTCTCCGGCGCGACGGTCACGATCGGCACCGCGGCGAGCGCAGTCAACGTGGTG
>JAXDGQ010000119.1:0-3735 GCA_034664965.1 Solirubrobacteraceae bacterium
CATCTCCTACACCGAGGCGCTCGTATTCCTCAACCGTAAGCCGGTCGGTGTGGTCAAGAGCCGAAAAGGTCAGTTCTCGGCGCCGATCAACCTGCGCGGCCTCCCGGCCGGGACCTTTCCGGTCAAGATCACCGTGATCACGACGACCGGCTCGATCATCACCGGCAAGCGCACCTACCACACCTGCCGCAAGCGGCTGCCATTCAACGGCGCGCCGCGTCTCTGATCCCGACGGCGCAGGCATCCGGCGTCGAAGGCGCACGGCCGATATCCGCCGGCAGCCGCCGTCGCCTGCAGCGAGCGCTCGCTACCTGGGGCTCGCGGGCTGATCGGAGGAAGCGGCGACCTCCTCCAGCGCAGCAAGCAGCGCGTCCTCGGTGACGTTGAGCAGGTTGATGCCTTCGACGGTCAGCCACAGGCGTCGCCCGCTCTCGTCGGAGTCAAATTCCACGTAGCCGAGATCCGCGAGATCCTCCAGCCGTCGCGTCACGCTCGGCGGATCGGCCCCGATCCGCGCTGCCAGCTCCGACGGGGTGAGCCCATCTGGTCCGGGCGGATACATGAGCGCCAGCTGCTCGCGCGCGACCTCGCCGTGATCGGCATCCGACCAGCGCGACAGGACGAGCTGCACGGTCTTCTCGTCCAGCGGCTCGGCAGGCCCGGGCAGACGCGCCACCTCCTTGCGGCGCCGGCGGTTCCACTGTCGCCCGTAGGCGTAGAGGACGATCACCGGAACGACGAACGCGAGGTACTCCTCGACGGGAACCTTGCCGATGTGTGCGATCACGAGCACTGCCATCAGACCTCAAGTATCCACCGCCGACAGCGGCCACGCCCCGGTGGGAGTCAAAGCCCGGCGATGTTCCCACCGTCAGCCATCGACGCCCGCATCTAACCGCGCTGCATGGACTTGACGCAGATGGCCGTGCCCTCGTGCTCGGATCGATCCAGCCCAGCCGTCGGCGCGGCCACGGTTGGCTCTGTATCGATCCGATCGCCGCTTGCCTACCCGACCAGCACGGCGCCCTGGCCGCCGCTTAGGGTTACGGACGTAACGGGCGAGGACGCGCCGATACGCGTCATCGGTCGAGGCAGCGTGACGCTGCCGCTCGTCCCGGGCGGGGCCACGATCGCCTCGCCGTGCGTAAAGATCCGCGCCCATAGCCCACTCGATGACTGAGTGCGCGCTTGGGTCTGTTCGCCCAGGTTCATGCCCTTGAGCGCCGGGTACTCGCTGATCGGCGATTGACGAGAGAAGCCGACGAAGTCCAAGCCCGTGTTGATGAGCAGGTAGCTCGCAAGGCTGTACTCCTTGTCGGCTTCAGAGTTGTAGCTGGAGTCGCCGGTGTTGGTGATGCCGATGCCTTTGGCACGAAGGCCGTCGGCGAATTCGAGGTATTCGCCGTACTTGCCGGCACTCGAGATCCCCGATCTAGGATCGACGTTGAACTCCTTGGTCACGACATTGACGTATTGCAGCGCCCGCTGGACGTCGGGGTTGCCAAGCATCGATTTGAGGTTCCACATCTGCGCGTTGATCTCGATCACGCCCGCCGGGCCGAGCGCAGCGCGCACAGCTTCGATCAAGTTGGCGTACTGCGCCGGGGTCCCGGCAATGTTGCCGCCCGCGAAGTTGACGTCATCCATGAACTGGCCGAGGTAGCCGTGTTCCCTATCGCGCTTTACCCAGGCGACGTATTCCGCAACGTGCGTCGCTCCGCTCGCGCCCCAGGTGGTCCAGGCATCGTGATAGGCCAAAGTCGAGATCCCCGCTGCCGTGTAGCGGTCGGCGGCCGGCGGGTAGGCAATGATCCGAGTCAGTCCGCTGAACCATGCGATCGGGAAGGAATCGAATTCAGATTTGGCGTCGAGGCGTGTTTTGACAAGCCCCGCCACTCCTTCGACGGGCCGTTCCGGCGCTACCGGAGGCGGCGGTGGCGGGAGCGCGACGCTCGGCAACGTGGCAGGGTGCGTCCGCGCCGTGAGGACCTTTTTCGGCGAGATGCCTGATCTCCGGTGCCTCGAGGAGCCATGCCGGGTGGCGCATCGCTTCCTGACCCGCGCATGCTTTCTGCGCGGGTGAGCTGGGCAGCGATGGCGAAGGTGATGGCCAGCACGATGATGTCGACCCTTGTGCGCCGCAGCGTGTGCGGCGTCGACTTGCAAAGCGATGATCGCCAAGCCAGAGACGATCGCGAACAGTGATGCCAAACGACGGCCGTGCAAAAGCGCCATGGAGATGCTCCCCCAAAGTCGCGACGTCGCTCCACCATCCTTCGGTGGCGCCGGGCTGCTCATCCGCTCCGTCGCTTGTGCGCGACGGCGCCGTTGTCCGAGCGACGCCTAGGTGACCGGCTTGCGGTTCACTCGGGGCAATGCGATCTCGACTTCAGCGGCTTGACGCCCGGTGGACGCCTGTTGTATGCACGAGCGGTCGCGGTTGCTTGCCTGGGCGGCCTACGTGGCCCGTGGATGCCAGCCGGACGCCGCGGATAGAACGCGCAATCGACGAGCAGGCGACTTATCCGGTGGCGCGGACGGTAGGAAAGTGCTCCGACTGGCTCGCCGCGCAGGACGAGCCAATCGTTCCTAGCGAAGACCAATAGTTCTTGGCTCTCCAGAGCCGAAAAGTGGAGACGGTGGGAATCGAACCCACGTCCGCAATCGCGTGAGAATGGCTTCTACGAGCGTAGCCGGCGCTCTGATCTCGTCCCCCGCTCGCCTCGCCGGCGGGGTTGCGGGGGACCAGCCTCCTTGAGATTCCCCGGATTGGCGAAGGCGGACCGCACCGGGTGAGCCTGCTTTCTGATCCCGGCCTTCCCCGCCGCAGGCAAGCGGGGCCCGAGACCTCACGGCTTAGCTATTGACTAAGCGGCGAGGGCGTACTCGTGAGAGTCCGCACTTATGGTTTTCCCGGGTGTTTTACGAGGCCGCCCGGGACCTCGACTCGCCACCATCCTCACGAGCCAACCGCGTCGAAGCCTGTCGTCCCCGAGGATGTTGCTGCACCATCAGTCTAGCCCGCGCGACGAGCCGGCCGGCGCGTCGGTGCTCGCGAGTCGGCGAGCCGGAGGGGCGCTGCTCTGCAGGCGACGCACCGCAAGCGCCACCGGAACGAAAAGCGACGCGGTCCCGGGCCGCTTGAGGAACCCACTCGGTCCGGTCCGAAGACCTTTCTTCGTGGGTGGCGCGGCCTCACACCTCAGTGGCCTCGCTCTTTGCGGCTCGGTTCCGCGTCTGGATTCAAAGTAACCGGATCGCATGTGCGAAGCAACCCCTTCTCGACGTCCAACCCGCACTTTCCACAAAAAAGGGCACCAGCCACGATCGCCGGTCCCGACGGCTCCAGGGTCAAACGCCTCGCGCCGGCTGATCGTGCGACGCCGGACGATCGTGCTCGTTAGGAGGCGCTTATCGCTGCTGCCACAATGCAGTGATGGACAGCGGCGACGTTTCCCTGCATCCGCCCGGTCCGGCGCTGCCCGGCCCGCCACTGCCGGCGCCGGCCGGACGGCCGAGCGAGAACCCGTTCGGTGAGCCGACAGAGCCGCGCGCGCCGGCGCGCAACGCGCGCAAGCGCATCGGCAGCGCGCTTGCTGCGATCGCCCCGCTGGTCTTCAAGTTCTTCGCGGCGATCAAAGGCGGCCTGCTGCTGCTGCCGAAACTCAAGCTGCTGACGACCTCGGCCACGGCGCTCGTGTCGGTCGCCGCCTACAGCCTGTTCTTCGGCTGGCC
>JAXDGQ010000120.1:0-2842 GCA_034664965.1 Solirubrobacteraceae bacterium
GAGAGCACGACGTCCCACAGCAGGATGTCGCCGAGGGTGTTGCCGAGCACGCTCTTCACGAGGTACGGAAGGCCGTTCGAGCTCAGCGCCGGGTTGTGCAGATCCTTGGCGGACATCAGGGCGAAGAGCAGCAGCAGCATGCCCGCCACGCCTGCGGCGCCGAGCGCCATCAGGATCGCGCGCGGCCCGCGGCGGCGCGGGTCGTTCGTCTCCTCGGCGAGCGAGCCCGCCGTGTCGAACCCGAACATGACGTATGCCGGCATGATCGCGCCGATCAGGAACGCCGCGCCGTAGCCGAGCGTCGAGTGCCCCGGCAGTCCCGGCCCGGTGCCGAACGTGTGCGTCACGACCTGGGGACCGCGCGTGATGTGGACGATCAGCAGGACGATCAGCACCGCGACGCCGATCAGCTCGGCGGCCACGCCGACGTTGTTGATGCGCGACATCAACCGCACACCGAGGATGTTCACCGTCGTGGTGAACGTGATCAGGACGAGCCCCAGGATGACGGCGTTCTCGGCGAAGTCGTGCGAGCCCGTGCCGTCGCCGACGAACTGGAAGTGCGTTGAGATCTGGGGGAGGATGATCTCCCACGCGATCGCCACGGCGGCGACCGTCACGATCGAGGCGATCAGCATGATCCAGCCGGCGAACCACGCGATCGTCTTGCCGGCGACCTGCTTCGACCACTGGTAGACCGAGCCGGCGATCGGGTAGCGGGCGGCCAGTTCCGCGAAGCACAGCGCGACGGCGAACTGCCCGGCGAAGACGATGATCCAGCTCCACCAGAAGGCCGGGCCGGCAACCCCGAAGCCGAAGTAGAAGAGCTGGAACATCCCGGTCAGGATCGAGATGTACGAGAACGCTGCTGCGAACGACGAGAACGATCCGAGCGTCCGATGCAGCTCCTGCCGGTAGCCGAAGCTCGCGAGATCGTGGCTGTCGGAAGCGGGGCCCGAGCCCTCCATGTGTCCTCCTGGTCGTTGAGAGAGCGCAACTGTCCGCCCCCCGCGGGGCGCGTGTCAAGTCACAGGTGGTGCATCCTCGTTTGGCGGTACGGTGCCCGGGGGATACACAAGCGGACGCCCGTCCAGCTCGACGCTGCCACAGGAGGCTCGGAATGCAGATCGGTCGCTTGGCCGCCCGCACCGTCATCGGGGGGCTCTTCATCGGGCACGGCACGCAGAAGCTCTTCGGCTGGTTCGGCGGTCCCGGCCTCGATGGTGCGGCCGCGGGCTTTGACGCCATGGGCATGCGGCCGGGTCGGCGCAACGCGATCGCCGCGGGCCTCGCCGAGACCGCTGGCGGTGGCGCCCTCGCCCTCGGCCTCGCGCTGCCGCTCGCGGGCGCCGCGCTGATCGGCACGATGATCACCGCGATCCGCACCGTGCACCTCAAGAACGGCCCGTGGAACTCCAACGGCGGCTACGAGTACAACCTGGTGCTGATCGTCGCCGTCCTGGCGCTCGTCGAGGCTGGGCCGGGGTGCCTCTCGCTGGACGCGGCACGAGGCTCGGTGCGACGCGGCCCGTCGTGGGCGCTCGCCGCGCTCGCCGTCGGTGCGGCCGCGTCGACCGCCGCGCTCGAGCTCGCGAAGCGCGAGGCCGCAGCGCATCCGCTGCCCGCGGCCGCCTGAGACGCCGCTAGCCGTCGCGCGTGTTGACCTGCTCGGGCGCGAAGCCGGCGATGGCCTTGTAGCTCGCAGCGATCTCCTCGAGCTCGCAGCGGGGGATCACGTCCTCGATCCGCTCGAAGCCGCCGGGAGCGCGATCCTCGGCGAGCTGCATGACACGCTCGGGCCCGTTCTGCCGATTCGCGAGCACGATCTGCGAGGTCGGCCCGCGTCGTCGATCTTCGTACGCGCGGAGTGCCGGCTCGACCTGCGTCGCGTGCGCGAGCGCGTCGGCCAGCGCGTCGGCATCCAGGATCGCCTGTGACGCGCCGTTCGACCCGATCGGGAACATGGGATGCGCGGCGTCGCCGAGCAGGCTGACCGGGCCGGCGCCCCAGTGCTCGAGCGGGTCGCGGTCGGCGAGCGGGTTCTCGTAGATCGCGTCGGCCGCGTCGATCAGCGCGGGCACGTCCAGCCACTCGAAGCGCCAGTCGGCGAACGGCTCGCGGAAGGCGCTCGCGTCCACGCGACGCGACCAGTCCTGCGGCGGCGGCGTCTCGCCGGGCACCGCGAGCTCGGCGATCCAGTTGATCAGCGACGTCCCGCCGTCCTGCTCCACCGCAGATGCAAGCGGGTAGCAGACGAACTTCTGATCCTGGTGGCCGGCCCTGATCATGGACCGGCCGGTCAGGAACCGGGGCCCACGCGAGAGCGCGCGCCAGAGCATGCGGCCCGCGTAGTGCGGCGGCCCCTCCCCGGGGTGCAGCTGCGCGCGCACCCGGGAGTGGATCCCGTCGGCGCCGATCAGGGCGCGGCCGCGGTGCAGGTGATCGGGCACGTGCTCGCCGCGCCGGACGAAGCGCGCGATCACCCCGTGCCCGACCGTCTCGAAGTCGGCCAGTGCGTGTCCGCAGATCACGCGCTCGGGCCCGAGGCGCTCGCGGGCGACCCGCTGGAGCAGCAGCTGCAGCTCGCCGCGGTGCACCGAGAACTGCGGGAAGTCGTAGCCGGCGGCGCGGCCCCGCGGCTCCGCCCAGATCGCCTGGCCGTGGCGATTGAAGTACGCGAGCTCGGCGGTCTCGATCGCGCTGGCGGCGAGGTCGTCCTGCAGCCCGAGTGCACAGAGGATGCGAACCGAGTGCGGCAGCAGGTTGATGCCGACGCCGAGCGGCCGGATCTCGCGGGCCGCCTCGAAGACCGTCGCCTCGATGCCGCGCTGGTGCAGCGCCA
>JAXDGQ010000121.1:0-3568 GCA_034664965.1 Solirubrobacteraceae bacterium
CGCGGATCGTCTCCGCGCACCGCCCGCAGGTGCCGATCTACGCGCTCTCCCCGGGCCGCGAGACGGTGCGGCGCTGCAACCTGATGTGGGGCGTGACCGCCGCCTCGATGCGCCGCTTCGAGGTCACCGAGGAGCTGATCGCCGACGCCGCACGGCGCGTCGTCGAGCTCGGCTGGTGTGAGACCGGCGCGCGCGTGGGAATCACGGCCGGCCTGCCCTCTGGCCGGCCGGGCACGACGAGCCTGGTGCAGATCCAGGTGCTCTGAGCGCAGCCGGCCCGACCGCCGCGGCGAGCTGCGCTAGCCGCCGCGCGGCAGCTCGAACCAGACTTTCGTGTCGCCGTCGGACTCGACGCCCCAGCGCTCGGCGACTTTCTCCAGCAGATACAGCCCGTAGCCATCGTGGGTTCGTGCGGGATCGCGCGGCCGTGGCGTGAATCCGTTGCCGGCGTCGGTCACCGTCACACGAACCGTCTCGGCGTCGAAGCTCGCGACCAGCTCGATCGGCGCCGCAGGGTCTCCCGCCGAATGGCGCACGGCGTTGCTGACGACCTCGGAGACGAGCAGGATCAGCGACTGGGCGAGCGCGCCGTCGAGTTCGAGCTGCTCAGAGCGCCGCGTCACGGCGGCGCGCGCGAGCGCCGGCGCCTGCACCGTGCGCTCCAGCTCCAGCTCGATCGGCGTCTGTGCGTTCTGGCGCGTGAACTCTTCCTCGGGGGAGCGCGCCATCACCCCGGCCTCGCGCTCTCGGCGAACGGCAGGTTCTCCTCCAGGCCGCTGACCCTGAAGACGGTCATCGCCCGCTCCTGCGGACGGATCAGGCTCAGCCTCCAACCCTCGGCGGTGGCGCGCTGGTGCAAGACGATGAACAGGCGCAGGCCCGACGAGTCGATGAAGCTGACCGCGCTCAGGTCGAGGATCAGCGTCCGCGCACCGCGCGCGAGCGCCGCGTCGACGGCTGCTTGCGCGCGCGGCACAGTCGCGAGGTCGAGCTCGCCCGACAGGGTCAGGCAACCGGTATCGGCCTGGTTGGCGGTGTCGATCTCAAACGGTGTCCCGGCCACAGCTCACCTCTTACCCGTTTCCTGCCATGCCCACGCCCGAGTGTCCCTGGGAGCCCTCGCGAGCAGGCGGTTGATCGCCGAAGCGCATGATCACTACGGCAGTATCGTCAGCCTGGGCGCCGACTTGAAACTCGTCGAGCGCCTGCACCAGGCGCACGCGCAGCTCGGCCGGCGCGGCGCCCGCAGACGCGGCGAGCGATTCGCGCAGTCGCTCGGTCCCCCAGCGCTCCCCGCCCTCCCCCACCGCGTCGGTGACGCCGTCGGTGAACGCCACGAGCGTCTCGCCCGCCGCCAGGGTGATCTCGACTTCCGGCCAGCGCGTGTGTTGCAGCGCTCCCAGCAGCGTGCCGTGCTCGCCGATCTCCTCCGCGCCGCCGTCGCCTACGCGCAGCGGCAGCGGGTGCCCGCCGACGGCGAGCGTCGCGTTCTCGCGGGAGAGCCGCAGGCACAGGGCCGTGCACAGCGAGACCGTCGGGCGCCGCCGCAGCGCCGCATCGATCCGCGCGAGGATCTGGCTCGGCCGCGGGTCGAATTCCGAGGCCGCCCTGGCGGTGTAGCGCACGAGCGACGTGACCGCCGCCGCGCCGACGCCCTTGCCGGTGACATCGCCGATCATCATCAGCCAGTCCTCGCCGACCTCCCAGAAGTCGTAGAAGTCGCCGCCCACCTCGCTCTCGTGCCCCGCCGGGCGGTAAAGAGCGGCGACCTCCCAGCCGGGGATCTGCGGGATTGCATCGGGCAGCAGGCTGTTCTGCAGCGTCCGCGCGACCGCCGAGCGCTCGCTGTACAGGCGCGAGGTCTCGACGGCGACGGCCGCCCGCGCGGCGATCTGCGCGGCGAACTCGACATCGCCGCTGTCGAAGCTGCGCCCGGATTCCGAGCTGACCATGGTCAGCGCGCCGATCGTGCGCCGGCCGACCGTCAGCGGCACGATCAGCACCGCGCGCATGCCGACCTCGCGCAAGAGCCGCAGGTGCTCCTCGTCGACCGCGGCCGCGACGAGCAGCGCGTCGGGGATCTCCGTGTACAGCAGCGGTTCGCCCGTACGGCGGACCAGGCCCAGGCCCTGGTCGGGGTCGAGCTGCTCGGGTTCGTAGGCGCGCAGCCGTGCGGCCGTCTCCAGTTTGGCCGGCTTGGAGTGCGCGATCGCCACAGATTCGCGCGCGCCATCGACGTCGAACAGGTCGACCGCGCACCAGTCGGCGATCTGCGGAACGGCGAGGCCGGCGACGTTGCGCAGGGTCTGCTGGTAGTCCAGCGAGGACGCGAGCAGCTCGGCGGTGCGCGCGAGGAACTCCGAGCGCTGCGTGGCCCGCGTCGCCGCGGTGACGTCGGCGATGATCGTCACCGCCGATTCGATCTCGCCTGCCTCGTCACGCACGCCAGCCGCCTTCAGCAGCACCCACGACTCCTCGCCGGTAGCGCGGTTGACAGAGCGCATCAACAGCGGCTCGGGCTGCTCGCCGCGCAGCAGCCTGACCGATGGCAGGTCGTCCATGCGAATCTCATGGCCGTGCTCGTCGGTCGTCTCGTACGGCCCCATCAGTTCCTCTGGATCGGCGGCGCGCAGCTCGGCGACCGTGTCGAATCCGAGACGATCGAGAGCCGCCTGATTCGCGTAGACCAGATGGTTGTTGAGCGCGCGTATCGTCACCGCCTCGGCCAGCACGTCGAGGATCACCGCCAGGCGCTGATCGCGGATCGCCCGCTCGGTCTGGCCTTCCATCAGCTGGAGTATGCCCGCTGGCGCTCAGCGCGCGCCGACGCCGCTGCGGCCGTAGAACTCCGCCTCCTGCATCCCCAGCTCGGTGACCGGCGTGTCGCCGTACATCCACTCGCGGGCGATCCTGTGCCAGTTGGCGCTCGCGTGCAGCTGCGAGAGCACCGCCAGCGTGAGCATCTCCATGCGCCTGCCGAACAGATGCTCGGGGCGCATGTCCTGATGGCGCATCTCGCGGAAGTGGCTGGAGCGCGGATCGGAGCTCTCGATCATCACCTGCGTGGCGATCTCCGGCGAGAGGCGCACGGTCTCGTCGGTCGTGTACCACCAGATCGCCGCATCGATGAACGCGAGCAGGTGCTCCGGGTTCACGCGCGCGGGGTCGGGCAGGAACCCCGACTCGGCGAGCAGGCGGTGCAGCACGGGCGCGTCGCGCTCGACGACCGCTCGCTGCGCGGCGAGCTCCAGCTCGACCGGCTCGGTGTCCAGGCGCTTGAACAGCCCGAAGTCCAGGAAGGCAACGCGTCCGTCATCCTGCAGCAGGAAGTTGCCCGGGTGGGGGTCGCCGGAGAACTGCCGGTGGCGGTACAGGCATCCCAGAAAGAAGCGAAAGACGATCTCGCCAAGCCTGTCGCGCTCGGCCTGCGAACGTGCCTTAAGCTCCTCGAAGCCCACCCCGTGCACGAACTCGCCGACGAGCACGCGCTCGCGCGAGAGCGAGCTGACGACATCCGGAACGACGATGAACGGGTGCCCCGCGAAGATGCGCGCCAGCGAACGCTGGT
>JAXDGQ010000122.1:0-4118 GCA_034664965.1 Solirubrobacteraceae bacterium
TCTGCTCGGCCAGCAGGGCCTCGGCCTCGGTGGCGACCACGACGCACTCGACGCTCTCTACGCTCGCCACCATCTCCGCGTGGCCGGGGCTGCTGGGCACCTGCGCCTTGGAGAAGTGCGAAGCGACACGCTTGCGCACCGACTTGGCCTTGCCGACGTAGATGACGCGCCCTTTGCCGTCGCGAAACAGGTACACGCCGGGCTGGTCGGGCAGCGCGCGACGCTGGTCGGCCAGGCTCGTATGCGTCTCGTCCCCGCTCGCTGGTGCGTTTGTCGCCATCGCATCCGAGGATACGATGCGCCCGTCGGGCGCCGGCGCCGCGTCAGTAGCTGCGCCAGCGGCGATAGGAGACCAGCAGTCCATAGCCCGCCAGCGCCAGGAGCGCGAACCAGGCGAGCTCGCCGAGGCTCGTCTGCCACATGCGTTTCTGGCCGATGACGACAAATGCGATGGCCGCCAGCGAGCCATACAGGATCGCCCGCTGGCGGTCGCCGAGCCCGTGCAGCGTGACCCGGTATTCGCGGTACATGCGCAGGCCGAGATAGCCGAAACCGACGCCGAAGCCCACCAGCAGGATCCCTTCGAAGGTGCTCGCCGCGCGTCCACCGCCCGGAAGCAGGAACACCGCCGCGGCGATCAGCGCGACGATCGCGATGTTGCGGGCCGTGCGATAGCGGTCCATCGGCGGATTGTAGGCCCGTCGGGCGCGGCTCAGTCGATCAACGCCTCCAGGCGCGCATAGGCATCCTCGACGGCCCGCCGCGCGGCCGTGTGGCGTGCCTCGGACTTGGCCGACTCGTACTTCGTCGCCCATGCCGCCGGATCGGCCAGCTCGTCCTCCAGCCCGCGCATCGCCGCCTCGGCGTCCTCCACGACCTGCTCGGCCTGCTCCAGCGCGCTGATGCGGTTCTTCGATGGCCCCTTCGGCCTCGCTTTGCCCTTCTTCGGCGGCTCGCCCGCGCCGTCGGCGCCCGCCGACCCGTTCGCGCTGCGAGCGCCTGCGCCGAGCGAGCCCAGCCGGGCACCGCCGATCGAAGACCCGCCCGCACGCGTCGCGCGTGCGGATGAGGCGACGGGCGCGAGCCCGTCGCTATCGGCGTTGGCGCGGCGCTCGTCGCGCACCCGCACATACTCCGGCCAGCCGCCCACGTAGCTGTGCAGCGAGCGTTGCTCGACGGAGACCGTGCGCGTGCCGACGGCGTCGAGCAGCGCGCGGTCGTGCGAGACCAGCAGCACGGCGCCGGTGAACGCGCGCAGCGCGTCCTCCAGCGCCTCGCGGCTCTCGATGTCGAGGTGGTTCGTCGGCTCGTCGAGGATCAGCACGTTGGCGCCGGAGTGCACGAGGATCGCGAGCGACAGGCGCCTGCGCTCGCCGCCAGACAGGCCTTCCAGTGGCTTTTCCGCGTCCTCGCCGGAGAACAGGAAGCGGCCGAGCAGTGCGCGCGCCTTGCCTTGGGTCAAGCCCGTCGCGCGCTGCGCGGCGTCGAGCACGCTCTGGTTCGGATCGCCGCCGGCCCCCAGCTCATCGGCGTGCTGGGAGAGGTAGCCGACCTTCACGTTGTGCCCCGTGCTCAGCTTCCCGGCCGCCAGCTCGCGCCGCCCCGCGAGCGCCTCGATCAGCGTCGTCTTGCCCGAGCCGTTGGGCCCTACCAGCGACACGTGCTCGCCGCGCTCCAGCCACAGCTCGGCGTCCTGGAGCAGCAGCACCTTCTCGGCGCCGATCTCCAGGCGGCCGTCGATCAGCTCGAAGATCACCCGTCCCGAGCGCTCCGGCGCGGCGAACTGGAAGTCCAGGCCCTTGCCGGCCGCCGGGTCTCGCTCGATCCGCTCGATCTTGGCGAGCTTCTTCACGCGCGACTGCGCCTGGCGAGCCTTCGAGGCCTTGTAGCGGAAGCGCTCGATGAACCGCTCCATGCGCGCGATCTCGGCCCGCTGGGAGTCGATCGCGCGGCCGAGCGCGATCTCGCGCGCCGCCTGCTCCTTGCGCCACTGATGCCACGTACCGGAGAAGAAGCGCGAGCGTCCGCCCTCGATCTCCAGCACCGCCGTGCCGACCGCCTCCAGGAACCACCTGTCGTGCGCGACCAGCACGACGGCGGCGTCGAGCTCGACGAGCGTCTGCTCGAGCCACTCCAGCGACTCGATGTCCAGATGGTTCGTCGGCTCGTCCAGCAGGAGCACGTCGGCGCCCGTCGCCAGGGCCCGCGCCAGCGAAGCGCGCGTGAGCTGGCCTCCGGAGAAGGTGTCCAGCGGGCGATCGAGGTCATCGCCGCCGAACCCCAGCCCGCGCGCCATCACCGTCGCCCGGTCGCGCCACAGATAGCCGCCGCGGGCCTCCAGGCGCCCCTGCGCGCGTGCGTATCGCGACAGCAGCGCATCGTCTGAGTCGCCCGCCGCCATGCGCGCCTCCAGCTCCGCCAGCTCGGCCTCGATCTGCAGCTCCTCCACGCAGCCCGACAGGACGTAATCGCGCAGCGCGATCCCGCGCTCGCGCGGAGGGCGCTGGTCGTGCAGCGCGAGGCGCACGCCCTTGGCCACGCTCAGCTCGCCGCGGTCGACCGAGGTCTCGCCCGCGAGCATCCGCAGCAGCGTCGTCTTGCCCGTTCCGTTGCGCCCGGCGATCGTCATCCGTTCACCGCGCTCCAGCTTGAACGACACCCCACGCAGCAGCGGCTGCCCGGCCATGTCCTTGTGCATATCGGATGCGATCAACAACGCCATCGGACTGGTGATACCAAGGAAATCCCACAGCCGGCCGGGATGGCCGGCCGACCCAGCCCTTTCGGGCTGTGTGCCCCTGCCGTGGCGGCCGGAGCGGTCACAAATATGTATCCAGATGCGCAGGCCGGCTCGGCCGAGAGGGCGGATGCCGGTTAGAAGTCTGCCAGCGGGCCTGCCTGCGTCTCCTCAGATACGATTGCCCGAGATGCGCCGTCTGAGGACATCGCTGTTTCTGTGGGCCCTGCTCGTTCCGCTGGTGCTCGCATCGGGCGCCCGGGCCGAAAATGACGGGCGCGGCTTTTACGGCGTGACAGACGACAAGGTGGTCACCGACGCCGGCTTCATCCTGATCGTCTTCTTCCCCCTGTTCATCTTCTGTATGAGCATGCTGCAGCGGCATCTCGAGAAGCGCAAGGAAGCGCGCAAGGCCGCGCACAAGGCGCAACTGAGCAACGCTCAGTGGCGCGGCGGCTGGTAGCGGGCGCCCGGGCGCCGCGCCGAGCGTGAGACGCCGATGAGCGAGCAACCCCCGCCGGGCGACGATCGCGCCGTCCGCTACGAGCGTCGCGGAGCGGCCGCGCTCGTGACGATCGACCGCCAGCACCGGCGCAACGCCGTCGACGGGCCGACCGCCGCGCTGCTGCACGACGCCTACCGGCGCTTCGAGGCCGACGACGAGGCGCGGGTGATGGTGCTGACCGGCGCCGGTGGCGTCTCCTTCTGCGCGGGCGCCGACCTGAAGGCGACCGAGACTTTCGTGCCGCGGCTGATGAGCGAGGAGGGGCCGATGGGCTTCACGCGTCTGACGCCGACCAAGCCGACGATCGCCGCCATCTCCGGCTTCGCCCTCGCAGGCGGGCTCGAGCTCGCGCTGTGGTGCGACCTGCGCATCGCCACCGAAGGCTCCACGCTGGGCTACCCGGAGCGGCGCTGGGGCGTGCCGCTGATCGACGGCGGAACGCAACGCCTGCCGCGCATCGTCGGCCTCGGCCGCGCGCTCGACCTGATCCTCACCGGACGCATCATCGACGCCCAGGAGGCGCATGCGATGGGCATGCTCACCGAGGTCGTCGCCGCTGGCGCCCACCTCGAGCGGGCTCTGGCGCTAGCGGAGGGACTGGCGCGCTTCCCGCAGCGCACGATGCTCGCCGACCGGCGGGCGGCGATCGAGGGGTTCGGGCTGCCGCTCGAGCAGGCGCTCGCACTGGAGGCCGAGGCGGGACCGGAGGTGTTCGAGGACGGCGCGCGCGGCGCCGCGCGCTTTGCTGGCGGCGAGGGCCGCGGCGGCGCCGGGGCTGGAGCTTAGGCGACGGCCCGCGCAGCGCCGCCGCACTGAGGCGACGGGCTCGGCGGCGCGCGACCAAGCCCTCCCGGCAGACGGTTGTGCATTGCAGAT
>JAXDGQ010000123.1:0-3061 GCA_034664965.1 Solirubrobacteraceae bacterium
GCGTCTTCAGGTAGCGGTCTTCGGCGGGCAGGTTCAGCGTGTAGCCGAGCGCCTGCCCGCGCGGGACGATCGAGATGCGATGCACGCGGTCGACCGAAGGCAGCAGCTCGCCGCACAGCGCGTGGCCGGCCTCGTGGAAGGCGACGACGTGCTTCTCGTGCGAGTTGAGCACGCGGCGCGACTGCACCCCTGCGATCACGCGCTCGATCGCCGCGTCGAAGTCGCCGATTGCGATCGTCGCGCTCTTGCGGCGGGTGGCGAAGATCGCCGCCTCGTTGCAGATGTTCGCGAGGTCAGCACCGGTCAGGCCGCTGGTCTGCTGGGCGATGATCGCGAGGTCGACGTCCGCCAGCGGCTTGTCGCGCGTGTGCACCTTCAGGACGCCTTCGCGCCCGCGCACGTCGGGCGGCACGACGAACACCTGGCGGTCGAAGCGCCCGGGGCGCAGCAGCGCCGGGTCGAGCTTCTCCAGCTGGTTCGACGCGGCGATCACGACCACGCGACCGCTGCCGGCGAAGCCGTCCATCTCCACGAGCAGCTGGTTGAGCGTCTGGTCCTTCTCGCCGGAGATGTCCGAGCCACGCCGCCCGCCGACGGCGTCGAGCTCGTCGATGAAGATGATCGCCGGTTCGTGCTTGCGCGCGATCGCGAACAGCCGGCGGATGCGCGCCGCGCCGAGTCCCGCGAACATCTCCACGAACGAAGACGCCGACTGCGCGAAGAACTGCGCGCCCGATTCGTGCGCGACGGCCTTTGCCAGCAGCGTCTTGCCCGTCCCCGGCGGACCGTGCAGCAGCACGCCCTTGGGCACCTTCGCACCGAGCTTTGCAAACGGCTTGGGATCGCGCAAGAACTCGACGAGCTCCTCCAGCTCGGCCTTCGCCTCGTCGACGCCGGCGATGTCGGCGAAGGAGACCGACTGGTTGGACGCCGGCTTGATCTGCTGCGGCTTGACCCGCGGCATCACCTTCAGCGTGCGCCACATCAGGAAGATCAGCGCCAAGAAGAACAGGATCATCACGACCGGCGACCAGTTGTAGGCCCACGTCTGGATGTCCTGGACGAGCGAGGTCTGTGGCGCCGCCGCCGCTACCGGCGCCGTGGTCGCGACCGGCACGAGCGCGTGCGTGGTGTGACCGTAGGTAACCAGCGCTTCTGCCAGGTGTCGCGGAGGCGCGCCGATCACGCCGCGTACGGCCGATTCCACTCCAGCGTTCACCCTCTCCAGTAGCTCCACCATCCTTGGCATCGATCCAGTATCGCCAATCGAATGCTCGATTGCCAGGGGCCGGTTGCAAGGATTGCGCGCAGAACTGCCCAAAGCTGCACAGACCTCCGCAATGCGCTCCTCGCCTTCGCGGCGACGCCGGCTCAGCCCAGCGCGCGTGCAGCCAGATCGCCATAGAACTCTGTGGCGAACTGCAGATCGCGCACGTCGATGCGCTCGTCGGCTGCGTGTATCAGCGGCGCCGTCTGCAGCATCGACTGGTGACGCTGGGGAAAGAAGCCGTACGCGACGCACTCGGGAAACGCCGCGCGGAAGTGGCGCGAGTCGGTGAAGCCGGGCAGGATCACCGGCACGACCGTGGCCTGCGGATCGCGTTCGCCGATCCAGTCGACGATCGTGTCCATCAGCGCCGACCGCATCGGCGAGCGGTTGCCCACCACGCGCTCGGTGAACTCGATGCGAAAGCCGTCCTGCCCGAGCACCTCGGCGATTGCGCGGCGCACCTCCTGCTCGCCCAGGCCCGGGGGCACGCGGCAGTCGACCTTCAGCTCGGCGCGGCTGGGGATCACGTTGATCTTCTCCGAAGCAGTGATGCGCGTCGGCGTGAACGTCACGCCGAGCATCGGCTCGAACATCGTCGCCAGCAGCGGCTCGGCCGCGCGCAGCCGCTCGATCGAGCCGCCGGGGTCGTCGGGGTCCTCGCCGATCCCCGCCAGCAGCGCGCGAGGCTCGTCGGTCAGCTCGTAGGAAGGCTGGCGCGCCGCCAGGCGCTCGAGCACCGGCGCCATCTTCAGCAGCGCGTTGTCGCCCATGCCCGGCATCGAAGCGTGACCGGCGGCCCCGTCGGTCGTCACCGTGAAGCGGAACACACCCTTCTCCGCGCAGCACACGCCGTAGCAGCGCTTGCCGGCATATTCGAAGAAGCCGCCGCCGCCCTCGTTGACCAGCAGGTCGCAGCGGACCTTCTCCGGGTGCGTCTTGGTGATCCATTCCGCTCCCAGCGAGCCGCCGGTCTCCTCGTCGACGACCGCCGCGATCAGCAGCTCGCCGCCCGCCGGGCGCCAGCCCGAGCGCGCCAGAGACGCCGCCGCGGCGATCTCGGCTGCGACCTGCGACTTCATGTCCAGCGAGCCGCGGCCCCACAGATAGCCATCGACGACATCCCCCGACCACGGGTCCTGCGTCCACTCCGATGGGTCGGCGAGCACGGTGTCCACATGCCCGAGAAAGCACAGCGTCGGACCGCCGCCGGCCGGCTGATCCGCCGGCGGCCCGCCGGCAGGACGCAGGCGCGCCAGCAGGTTCGGCCGCCCCGGCTCGGCGCCGAGCAGCTCGCAATCGAAGCCGGCGCGCGTCAGATGGTCGGCGAGGTATTCCTGGGCCTCGCGCTCGTTGCCCGGCGGGTTGACCGTGTCGAAGGCGACCAGCCGGCTGAGCAGCTCCCGCGCCTCCACCCCCGGAGAGTCCGGGGTCATCGCATCGGTGGCGGAGGCTTGGCGCTCATCGCGCAGATCGTACGCCGATCTCCGCGACCTCCTCGCTGCTCAGCGGGAAGTGGCAGGCGGCACGCGTGCCCGTGCCCTTGTCCTCCAGCGGAGGGTCGTCGATCGAGCAGCGCTGCTGCGCCTTGGGGCAGCGGGTGTGGAAGCGACACGCCTGCGGCGGGTTGGCCGGGCTGGGAACGTCGCCGCTGAGCAGGTATCGCTCGTCGTGCCGCGCCGCCGGGTCGGCAACCGGGACAGCCGACAGCAGCGCGCCCGTGTACGGGTGGCGCGGGAAGTCATACAGCGCGTCGCTCGGCCCGATCTCGACGATCCGCCCGAGATACATGAC
>JAXDGQ010000124.1:0-3994 GCA_034664965.1 Solirubrobacteraceae bacterium
CCACGCCTTTTTTGGCCACTCTCAGGAATTTGGCCGCGACGTTGGGGTAGCCCGTTTCGAAGTAAGCCGGCGCCTCGTTCGGGAAGTTTTCGTTGAATTTCTGTGCCGTGTACCCAAAGGCGAGCGAGTCGCCGAGGGCCAGGTACGTTTCAATGGGCGGGGGTTCTGCTGCACTCGACACCGGCGTAAATGCGACGGCCGAGAGCGCCAACACGAGTGCCATACAGCACCCGATCAGACGCCCACGCGAGCGAAACCCTGCCGAGCCATTCATGGCTTGCATGTCTCACATCCTCCTCATACGGGCGGAGCTTGCCGACAGCGACTTCCGCCCTGGCGCAGCCCCATCAATGGAATTGTCCCTCTTTAACAAGCCTGCAACCAACCCTGCCGCTGCAGTGCCTGGACAGCATAGTCAATGACGCGCTCACGTGTCAAGTGCGGTTTATCGTGGGCAGATGGCCCCGATGAGGCGCCGGCGAAGGGCCGCCGTCCGGGGTCGATGTCATCTTCAGGCTATGAGCCTCGTGCTGCTGATACTCGGCGTCCTGCTCGGCGCGGCTTGCGCCGGCGCTCTGCTCGCGCGCCCGAACCGGCGACGCATGCGCGACGAACTGCAGGCCATCTCAGTGGATGTGCTGGCGCAGACCGGGGACTCCCTGGCCCAGCGCCTGGCCGACCAGCGGCGCGCCGAGCAGGAGCGCGCGAGCGGCGAGATGGCGATGCGCGCGGAGGAGTTCAAGGGTCTCGTGGGGCCCGTGCAGGAGAAGCTCGGGCGGATGGAGAGCGAGATCTCACGGCTGGAGCGCGAGCGCCGCCAGGCCCACGGCGAGCTCGCGCAGATGGTCCGCACGCTCGGCGACGGGGTCGGCACGCTGCGCCAGGAGACCGGCAACCTCGTCACGGCGCTCAAGCGCCCGGCGACGCGCGGCTCGTGGGGCGAGATCCAGCTGCGCAACGTCGTGGAGATGGCCGGCATGGTCGCGCACTGCGACTTTCTCGAGCAGCGCACGATCAGCACCGACGGCGGGTCGCTGCGCCCGGACATGCTCGTTCGCCTACCGGGCGGCAAGCTGATCGTGGTCGACTCGAAGGTTCCGCTCGACGCCTACTTGGCGGCGCTGGAGGCGAAGGACGAGAACGAGCGCGAGCGGCATATCGCCCGCCACGCCCGCCAGACGCGCGAGCACATCGTCAAGCTGGCCGCGAAGGGCTACCACGCCCAGCTGGAGGCGACGCCGGAGTTCGTCGTGATGTTCGTGCCCTCCGACGGCATCTATCAGGCGGCTCTCGCCGGCGACCCCGCGCTGATCGAGTACGGCGTGTCACAGCAGATCCTGATGGCCACGCCGACCACGCTGATCGGCCTGCTGTGGGCGGCGCACTACGGCTGGCGCGAAGAGCGCATCGCGGAGTCCGCGCGCGACATCGCCGACTCCGCTCGTGAGCTGCACCGTCGGCTCGGTCGCTTCGTCGAGCCGCTGGCCAAGGTCGGGCGCCAGCTCGACTC
Source organism: Solirubrobacteraceae bacterium (assembly GCA_034664965.1). Lineage (GTDB taxonomy): Bacteria > Actinomycetota > Thermoleophilia > Solirubrobacterales > Solirubrobacteraceae > Palsa-744. The sequence continues at coordinate 1,511 of JAXDGQ010000124.1, forward strand.
GGCGATCACCGCCTACAACGAGGCGGTCGGCTCATTCGACGCGCGCGTCGTGCCGCAGGTTCGGCGGATCGAGGAAGCCGGGGCGGCATCCGATCGCGAGGTGCAGACGCCGGCGCCGGTCGAGACGACTGCGCGCACGGTCACGGCGCGGCTTGCGTCGGCCGAGCAGGACTCGCCGGCGGCTCGCCCGGCGGCCGAGGAGGCGCAGCCGGCGGTCGCAGAGCTGGCTGTCGCCGACACGCCGCAGACGCTGCAGGCCCTCGAGCTGGCGCCGTCGGCGCGGATCTCCGCCGGCGCGCGAGCGCCAAGACGATCAGCGTGAGCGCGACCGGCACCGTTGCCGGGAGCTCGTCGACGAAGAAGAACAGCAGGTCGAAGGCGACGGCGAGCGCGCAGGCGAGCGCCGCCCCGCGCAGCTGCCCGGAGCGGCCGAAGGCGGTTGCGAGCAGGGCGCCGAGCGTGCCGGCGACGAACAGGTCGCCGTAGCCGATCACGGCCGAGCCCAGCTCGGCGCTCTGCAGCCGCGGCAGGCCCGCGACCGCCTGCGCCGCGTTCAGCGCGCTGTTCGGGCGCTGCAGCAGGTCGGAGATGACGAGCGCGGCGTCGGCGGCGGCCATCGCGAGGATTCCGCCGGCGAGCCAGCGCGTCGGCGTGACGAGCGCCAGCAGCACCCCGAGGGTCACGCAGCTCAGCGCAGAGAGCGCAAGCGCGGATGCCTGCCCGCCGAGGCCGCCGCGATCGGCCCAGGCGAGGGCGAACAGCGCCGGGACGAGCAGCGCCCGGACGGGTCGCGCACCGGGGACGAGCCAGGCGAGTGCGACCGCCGCGAGCGCCGGCACGGCGACCAGCGCGAGATAGGTCAGGCCTTGGGCGCTGGCCCGTTCGGCCGCCGAGGCGACGACGACGAAGCCGGCGACCGAGAGCGGCGGGATCACCGCCCAGCGCCTGGCGCGCAGTCGCGGGAGGCTGGCCGCCCGCGGCACGCGCGCGAGTGCCACGATCGCGCCCTGCGCCAGGGAGAGCAGGCCGATGGAGAGCCAGAACGGAAGCATCACCGCTCAACATAGATTCTCAGGGACGGGCGCGGGACGGCTCGGGCCAGGGCGTAGGATGGGATGCATACGATGAGCTCCGTGAACGCGCCGGCAACGCAGGCGCCGCCGATCCTGCACCTGTCGGCGGTGGTGGGCAGTCCGCTGAGAGACGCCGACGGCGAGCGCCTGGGGAAGGTGGAGGATCTGATCGTCCGCCTCGGCGGCGCCGGCTACCCCCCGATCACCGGCTTTCTGGTCAACGTCGCCGGACGAACGTCCTACCTCGGCGTCGATCGCGTGTCGGACATCGGCGCCGACGGCGTCGTGCTGCGCAAGGCCAAGCTCGATCTGCGCCGCTTCGAGCGCCGCCCCGAGGAGGTGCTGCTCAAACGGGATCTGCTCGATCGCCAGCTGATCAACGTCGAGGGCGCCCGCCTGGTGCGCGCCAACGAGATCGAGCTCGCGCTCGTCGCCTGGTCCTGGCGCGTGGTGGGCGTCGACACGGGTCCGCGCGGTGGGCTTCGCCGCCTGCTGCCGAAGGGCCTGGGCTCCCACATCGCGACGGGCGAGTTCCTCGATTGGGCCGGCGTCGAGCCGTTCGTCGGGCACGTGCCGACGGTGCGCCTGCGCGTCCCCCACCCCAAGCTCGCCAAGCTGCATCCCGCGCAGATCGCCGATCTGGTCGAGGCGGCCTCGCGACGGGAGGGCGAGGAGATCATCCAGGCGGTCGGCGACGACGACCGCGAGCTGGAGGCGGACGTCTTCGAGGAGCTCGACGATCACCACCAGCAGGAGTTCCTGGAGGACCGTCCCGACGCGCAGGTCGCGGAGATCCTCTCGCGCATGGCGCCCGACGACGCCGCCGACATCGTCGGCGAGCTCGACGAGGACCGGCGCGAGCCAGTGCTCGCCCTGCTGCCGGTCAGCCACCGCGTGAAGGTGCGCGCGCTGCTCGGCTATGACCCGGCGCAGGCGGGTGGGCTGATGAGCCCCGACTTCGTCCTGCTGGCCGGCTCGACCTCGGCCGGCGACGCGCTGCAGGCCGTACGCGCCAGCGCGATCGCGCCCGAGCTGCTGACGACGGTGTTCGTCAACTCCGCCGAGGGGTCGCTGGAAGGCAGCGTGCCGGTGACGGCATTGGTACGCGCCGACCAAGAGGATCGGCTGGAGTCGTTCGTCAAGCACGAGACGCCGTGCCTGTCGCCGGACGCCGACTTCGAGGAGGTCGCGCGGCAGATGGCCGACTACAACCTCACCTCGATCCCGGTCGCCGACGAGCAGCGGATGGTCGGCGTGGTCACCGTCGACGACGTGCTGGAGGTCATGCTGCCGGTCGGCTGGCGGAGGCGCTTCGGGCTGCTCGGCGACGAGTGACGCCCCGCGCCCCGAGCTCCACTACCGTCATCGGCGGCATGCGACACGACGTCCTCACGCGACCGGATGAGCCTCC
>JAXDGQ010000125.1:0-3838 GCA_034664965.1 Solirubrobacteraceae bacterium
CTTCGGCGCGCAGGTCCGCCAGCGACCGCCGCTGGCCGCCGTCGTTGGCGAGGTTCTCAGGCGACAGCCACGCCTGAAAGGCCGCCCTGATCACGGGCCATTGCTCATCGGTGATCGCGTACCACGCCGTGTCGCGGTTGCGCCCCTTGACGACCTGGTGCTTGTGGAAGACCCCCTCGAAGGTGAAGCCAAGACGCTCCGCAGCGCGCCGGGAAGCGGCGTTCAGCGAGTTGCACTTCCACTCCAGACGCCGGTAGCCGAGATCGTCGAAGGCATGGCGCGCCAGCAGGTAGATCACCTCGGTCGCCGCCGTCGTGCGCTTCAGCGGCGCCCCGAACCAGATGTGGCCGATCTCGATCACGCCCCAATGCGGCTTTACCCGCATGTAGCAGCAGACGCCGAGCGGACGCTTGTCGGCGTCGGGTTCGATCGTGAAGAAGAGCGGGTCCTCGGAGCTCTCGACCGAAGCCAGCATGCGCCGCAGCTGCTGTGGGCTCTCATAGGGACCATCCGGCAGGTAGGTCCAAATCGCCTCGTCGCCTTCCGGCGCATGCGAGACGGCGTAGAGCGGCTCGGCATCGCGCCGGGGGTCGACCGGACGCAGCAGCGCGTGCGCTCCGCGGAGCATCGTGCGCGCAGGGGCTCGGGCGCCCCTCCAATCGATCTTCTCCCCAAGGGGAAGCTCAGCCGCCACGGGAAGAACCATCGCACAGCCGATGTACGCGGCTTGCGAGTACCTCGACGATCGCAGTTACAGGGGCTCGGCGCCGAGGCCATGATCGCTGCCCTCATCAGACGATAGGCACCGCCGATCGAGACGCCGCCCGTGCGCGCGCCGTTCACAGGGACTTCTTAGGAAATGCCCATCCCGCCGTAAGCGCCGCGGCTGATACTCGGCTGGTCGCCCCATAGGTTCACGATCGAAGAAGGGAGTCCAATGAGTACTTCTCGAACGCCCCGCCGATCTCTGCAAAGCACGCTGGCACTCCTAGCGCTCGCTGGGAGCACACTGCTTGCCCCTGCAAGCTCGGCCGTCGCCTCACCGACCCATCCGCAGGCGCCGAGAGTCGCCCATCCGTTCGCCGTGGAGGCGGTTCTACCGAGCGATCCGCGCGAACCGGTGCTCGCCGAGAAAAGGAGTGGAGGAACATGAGCTCCAAGCCGCGTCGCCTGGCGGTCTTGGCTGTCGCGACGACCCTCGCGACAGCAACAGGCACGGCGCAAGCAGCCTCCGCCCCGTCGCCTACCTATGCCAAGCCGTCGGCCCAATGGGTGGTGGTCTCGGAATCCGCCGCGACCAGGCCTCCGGCCAGCGTCACCGGGCTAGCGCGAGATCTGGGTGTCGACACGGACTTCGCCTGGAGGACGCTGGATCAGCTGGCGCGGTCCGGTGCGAGCCCCGCGCGCGCAGCCGCGCCGACGAGGCCCCGCCGGTCCACGTCGAGGCCCGACTATCCATAGAGCCCCTGCTTCCGGGCGGCAGGTCGCTGCCGGAAGCAAGGGATCGGGCGGGGTGCCAAAAACGGGAGCGACGGGACTCGAACCCGCGACCTCTGCCGTGACAGGGCAGCGCTCTAACCAACTGAGCTACGCCCCCGCGATGACGCTGCAGGCAAGCGGCACCTGACGCGCCCGCTCAGTATGCCAAGGCTTGGCCCCCGCCGGGGGCGGCGGCGCGAAGAAGTAGCACGGGCACCCACGCATCGCCCCACGCGAAGCCCGGCGGCCGCGGCGGTACCGGCGCCTGCAGGCGAAACTGGCCGTCTGGCCAGCCGTTCCTCTAGGCTTGTCGCGTGGCGCTCGTCGGTCCGACTCCGATGCTCGATAGCAACCCGTTCTCGGTGATGCTGCAGGACCTGCGCGACGAACGCTCCTCCGGCGTCGCGTTCCCGCCGGGAGAGACGCGCTTCTCGCTGTCGCGCACGCGTCGCTTCGCCGGCGAACCGCTGGAGATGCTGCTGGAGTCCTACGAGCGCTACGGGCCGGTGTTCACGCTGCGCCTGTTCCACAGCAACGTCGTTTTCATGCTCGGGCCGGAGTCCAACCACTACATGCTGGTCTCGCACGCGGAGAACTTCCGCTGGCGCGAAGGGCAGTTCCGCGACCTGATCGGCTTGATGGGCGACGGGCTGCTGACGATCGACGGCGACTTCCATCGCCGCTCGCGGATGATCATGCTGCCGGCCTTTCACCGCGAGAACATCGCCGCCTCCTACGACGTGATCGCGCAGGAGGCCACGCACGCGCTCGACAGCCTCGCGCCGGGCGACGAGCTCGACCTGTACGCGTGGACGCGCAAGCTGGCGATGCGCGTGGCGATGCGCGCGCTGTTCGGCCTGGACCCGGACGGCGCGCGCGCGCGGGCGATCGACGCGGCGGGCCTGTTCGAGGAGGCGCTGGCCTTCTACGCCTCGGACTACTTCCTGCGCGTGCTGCGCATGCGCGGCACGCCCTGGTGGCGCATGCAGCGCGCCGCTCGCGAGCTCGACGCGCTGATCTACTCGGAGATCGCAGAGCGCCGGGCATCGGGGCAGCGCGGCCAGGACATCCTCAGCCTGCTGCTCGACGCGCAGGACGAGGACGGCAACACGCTCAACGAGGTGCAGATCCGCGACGAGGTGATGACGCTGCTGTTCGCTGGCCACGACACCACCACCTCGACCGTCTCGTTCATGTTCTACGAGCTCGCGCGCAACCCGCAGATCGCCGCGCGCCTGATCGCCGAGCAGGACGCGCAACTGGCCGGCGCGGCGCCGACGGGCGCGCAGCCGAGCAGCGGCGACCGATCACAGATCGGCCAGCCACAGCTGGAGATGGTGCTCGATGAGACGCTGCGCAAGTACCCGCCCGCGTGGGTCGGCCCGCGGCGCTCGATCGAGCCGTACGAGTTCGCCGGCCACACGGTCCCGGGGCGCGCCTTCGTCAACTACTGCTCGTGGGCCAGCCACCACCTGCCCGACGTGTTCGAGGACCCCGAGGAGTTCCGCCCCGAGCGCTTTGCGCCCGACGCCAAGGCGGCGATGCCCAAGGGCGCCTATGTCCCCTTCGGCGGCGGCTCGCGCACGTGCATCGGCATGCGCTTCGGCCAGCTGGAGGTGCGCACGATCGCCACGCTGATCCTCCAGCGCTTCACCCTGTCGCTCCCCGGCGACTTCCAGCTCCAGATCCGCCAGATGCCGACGATCAGCCCCAAGGACGGGCTGCCGATGCGCGTGCACGCGCGCGCCGGTGCGCCCGCCTCGGCGGTCACCGCCGCCGCCTGAGCCGCCGCCGCCAGCCCGCGACATGCCAGGGCTGCGTCTCGGCGGTCGCCGCCGCCTGAGCCGCCGCCGCCAGGCCGCGACATGGGCGCGCTGCGTCTCGACGGCTAGCGCAGGCTGGCGTCGATGCTCAGCAGGTACTCCGCGTCGGGCCCGGCCGCGGCTGCCCCGCCGCCGATCGCGCGCGCGCCGACGCCTTCCACGTACACGTGCGGGTCGGAGAACAGCGTGAGCCTGAGCGCTTCCACGAGGAACCCGCGCGGCTGCACGACGAGCTTTCCGCCGCTGGCCTGCGCGACGGCGTCGACGGCCGCGCCGAGGCCGAACAGCCCGCCGCTGGCGCGCACCTGGACCTGCCCGCCGGCGCTGGCGAGCAGCTGCACGTCAAAGCCGGCCGGCAGGGCGGCCTTGATGTCTGCGCTGCTGACGCGCGCCTGCGCGTGCAACTTGCGACCGCGCTTGTGAAAGCTGACGTCGTGCAGCGGCAGCGGTCCCTCGCGCGTGCTGGCGGACGTCACGTCGAGCCTGTCCAGGCCGCGCGCCTGCCACAGCAGCTTGCCGGTCTGCCCCGGGCTGAC
>JAXDGQ010000126.1:0-2577 GCA_034664965.1 Solirubrobacteraceae bacterium
AAAAAACCGGCCGCCGCGAAAGAGCCGGTCGCGGGCGAGAAGAAAGAGCGCGCCAAAGCCGCCGCCAAACCGCAGCGCCGCAGGATCGTGCGCGCGCACGCCCGCTACGTGCGCACCTCGGCGCGCAAGGCGCGCATGGTCTGCGGGCACCTGCGCGGCAAGTCCGTGCAGGAGGCGCGCGCTATCCTCGCATTCACGCCTCGTGAGGTGGCGCGCGACTGGAGCAAGCTGCTCGAGTCGGCAGTGGCGAACGCCGAGAGCAACCACGAACTGGTCGAGGACGAGCTGATCGTCCGTGAGGCCTACGCCGACGAGGGGCCGACGATCAAGCGCTTCCGGCCGCGGGCGATGGGGCGGGCGACGCCGATTAGAAAGCGCACGACGCACCTGACGATCGCACTGACCACCGAGACAACGCAGCGCACATCCAAGAGAAACGGCTAGAGAGACAGGCATGGGACAGAAGGTTCATCCAGAGGCGATGCGCGTCGGCTACATCCACGACTGGAAGTCGAACTGGTTCACCGAACGTCACTTCGCCGAGTACCTCGCCGAGGACGTGCGCATCCGCGAGCACATCACCAACAAGCTTGCGCACGCGGGTCTTTCGAGCATCACGATCCGCAAGGACTCCAACGAGCTCGAGGTCAACATCCACACGGCCCGCCCAGGCATCGTGATCGGCAAGTCAGGCAGCGAAGTCGACGCGCTTCGCCGCGATCTGCACAAGATGACCAGCAAGCAGATCAAGGTCAACATCCTGGAGATCAAGCGCCCAGAGCTCGACGCGATGCTCGTGGCGCAGTCGATCGCCGAGCAGCTGCAGAACCGCGTGGCCTTCCGCCGCGCGATGAAGCGCGCGCTGACGAGCGCGATGCGCTCGGGCGCCAAGGGCGTCAAGGTGCAGGTCTCCGGGCGCCTCGGCGGCGCGGAGATGGCGCGCACCGAAAGCTACTCCGACGGTCGCGTGCCACTGCACACGATGCGCGCGGACATCGATTACGGCTTCTACGAGTCGCGTACGACGTTCGGGCGCATCGGCGTCAAGTGCTGGATCAACAAGGGCGAGATCATGCCCGAGGGCTACACGGGCGCGGACCTCACCGACCTCACAGCGCCTGCCGCCCCGAGCTCCGACCGCGACGGTCGCTCCGGACGCGACGGGCGCGACGGGCGCGGGCGTGGACGCGGCGGTGGTGGCCCCGGCGGTGGCGGCGGCGGTGGCGGCGGCGGACGCGGACGCGGCGGACCCGGTGGACAGGGCGGACAGGGCGGCGGCGGGCGCGGTCCGGGCGGCTTCGGCGGTCAGGGTGGACGCGGCGGCGGCGGTGGTGGCGGCGGGCGCGGTCCCGGCGGCGGTGGACGCGGCGGACCTCGGCCGGGCGGAGGTGGGCGCTGATGCTCTCGCCCAAGCGCGTAAAGCACCGCAAGCAGCACCGCGGGCGCCGGCGCGGCAACTCGCGCGGCCAGGTCAAGGTGCAGTTCGGCGAGTACGGCCTGAAGGCGCTCGAGGGCGGCTGGCTGACCAACCGACAGATCGAGGCCGCAAGAGTCGCGATGACGCGCAAGATTAAGCGTGGCGGCAAGGTGTGGATCAACGTGTTTCCCGACAAGCCGGTTACGAAGAAGCCGGCCGAGACCCGCATGGGCTCGGGCAAGGGCTCGCCCGAAGGCTGGGTGGCGGTCGTCAAGCCAGGACGCGTGATGTTCGAGCTGGCCGGTGTGTCCGAGCCGCTCGCCCGCGACGCGATTCGCTTGGCGGCGCACAAGCTGCCGGTGAAGTCCAAGTTCGTGCTGCGCGAGGACTGAGCTGAGATGAACGCCAAAGAGATACGAGATCTCGACGACAGCGAGCTGGTCAAGCAGATCGGAGCGCTGCGTAAAGAGGTGTTCGGCCTGCGCTTCTCCAACGCGACAGGCGAACTCGACGACACGGCCGGCGTAGGTCGCGCCCGGCGCGACCTCGCCCGGGCATTGACGGTCGCCCGCGAGAAGGCGCTGGGGATCAAGCGCAGCTGAGCTGATCGAGCACTGGCTAAGACGAAACGGAAGACATGGCTGACGAGAAAGACAACGAGAACGAGACCCCCGCAACGCCCGACGAGGCTGAGGCTCGGTCGCCTGACGCCCCCGAGGCCGAGGCCACGCCGGCCGACGCGCCGGAGGCCGAGGCTCCCGCCGACGAACCTGCCGCGGAGGAGCCGGCCGCCGAGGACGAGGCGAGCGAGGCCCCGGCGCAGGCGGCTGCGCCTAGCGAGCCCGAGGAGCAGCTGTCGCCGAAGGAGCGCCGTCGCCGGACGCGCTCCAAGCACGACGGCCAGGCGCGGCCGACCCGCACGCCGGAGGAGCGTCAGGCCGACCGCGTGGCGACACGCAGTTCCAAGGCCGTGCGCCGCCGCGCGCGCCGCCTGCAGGAACGCGCGAAAGCCGCCGAGCGCCGCGCCGCCGCTCCGGCCCCGGAGCCGCTCGCGCCGGTGCACGCGCCGGTCGAGGGCAGGCGCCGGATGCGCCAGGGCATCGTCATCTCCGACAAGGCCGCCAAGACGATCACGGTGCGCATCGACGTCGCGCGCCGGC
>JAXDGQ010000127.1:0-6000 GCA_034664965.1 Solirubrobacteraceae bacterium
GCTCGGCACGCCGTGCGTGATCCACCAGCCGAGCTATTCGCTGCTCAACCGCTGGATCGAGCAGGAGCTGCTCGACGTGCTCGAGCGCGAGGGGGTGGGCGCGATCGTCTTCTCGCCGCTTGCCCAGGGCCTGCTGACCGACAAGTACCTGCAGGGCGTCCAGGATGACTCGCGGGTGCGCCGCGGCAACTACTTCTCCGCCGAGATGATCAGCGAGGAGAACCTCGAGCGCGTTCGCGCGCTGAACGAGATCGCCGCGCGCCGCGGGCAGACGCTCGCCCAGCTGGCGATCTCCTGGGCGCTGCGCGACCGGCGCATCACCTCCGCGCTGCTCGGCGCCAGCAGCGTGGCGCAGCTCGAGCAGAACGTCGCGGCCCTGCAGAACACCGCCTTTGAGGCGGATGAACTCGCCGAGATCGACCGCTACGCGCAGGAGGGCGGGATCAATCTGTGGGCCGAGTCGAGCAGCGGATGACTCGCGCTAGGCTCCGCGCATGGCTTTCGCCGATCGTGCTGCCGCCCGTCTGACGCCCACAGCGCCGGTCGCCGCGACCTCGCTGATCGCCGGATATGCGGTCGCCTCGGCGACCGGCTCGCGGCCGCTCGGCGGCGCCGTGCTGCTAGCCGGCGGCCTGTGGTGCGTCCGCGCCTGGTCGCAGCGCAACGACACGCGCACCGCGGTGACGCTCGCCGGTGCGGGACTTGGCGCATTCGCGCTCTCGCACGTGCTCGCGCCGGCGATCGGAGCATGGCCCGCCGTGCTGCTCCTCGCCGCGGCGATGGGCGCCGCGGCCTGGCTGCGAGCCGACGCGCGCGTCGTCCTCGCGCGTCCGTAGCTTTCTCAGGAAGCTCTCAGGCTTCTCCGCGCGCGCTCACACTCTGCGGCGCGACGATGCAAGCGACACTCAGAGGAGAGAGAGCCCGCCAATGTCCGCCGCACGGCAGCCGACGATGAACGACGACCCCCCGATTTCCGACGACGCCGAGGGGAGGCGCGTGCTCGTCGTCGACGACGAGCCGAACCTCGCCGAGGTCGTGACGATGGCGCTGCGCTTCAACGGCTTCACTGTGGAGACCGCCGCCACCGGGCGCGAGGCCCTCGCGGCGGTGAGCAGGTTCAAGCCGCACCTGATGGTGCTCGACGTGATGCTGCCCGACATGGAGGGCTTCGAGGTTGCATCGCGCCTCGGCGCCCAGCGCGCCGGCGTGCCGATCATCTTCCTCACGGCGCGCGATGCCACCGAGGACAAGGTGCGCGGTCTCAGCGGCGGCGGCGACGACTACATGACCAAGCCCTTCAGCCTCGAGGAGCTCGTGGCGCGGATTCGCACGATCCTCCGGCGCACCGGTCAGGCCAGCGCCGAGTCCGGCAGGCTCGTCTTCGAGGACCTCGAGCTCGACGAGGAGTCGCGCGAGGTCACGCGCGCCGGAGCGCTGATCGAGCTGACCGCAACCGAATACCGGCTGCTGCGCTACCTGATGCTCAACCCCCGCCGCGTGATGACGCGCGCGCAGCTGCTCGATCACGTGTGGAACTACGACTTCGGCGGCGATGGCCGCGTGCTGGAGACGTACATCAGCTACCTGCGCAAGAAGCTCGACGCGCACGGACCGTCGCTGATCAGGACCGTGCGCGGCGTCGGCTACGCGCTGCAGGCGCCAAAGCCTTGATGGCGTCGCTGCGCGCGCGCGTGCTCGCGAGCGTGCTGCTGCTCGCCGCCGCCGGGCTCGTCGCGCTCGCTGCGGTCACCTACGCCGAGCAGCGCTCGTTTTTGCTCGGGCGCATCGATCAGGAGCTTCGCGGCGCCGGGCCGGCGCTTTCGCGGGCGCTCGACACGGCCGGCTTCAAGCCGGCCGGCCACGGCAGCTCCTCCGACGGATCCGGAGGAGACGAGAACCCCGGCGGGGGAGGCGGTCCCGGCGGCGGCCCCAACCTGAACCTGCCTCCCGGCACCTACGGTCAGCGCCGCGACGCCTCCGGCAAGGTGCTCGGGCACGTCCTGATCACCTACGGCCAGGAGGCCCCGGCGACCCCGCGGATACCGGCCAGCGTGCCGGTCGGCAAGCTGCTCACGGTCGGCTCCGTCGGCTCCTCGGGCCTGCGCTATCGCGCCTACGCCAGCCGTGACCCGGAGGACAGCGGCCTGACGATCGTCGCCGTGCCGCTGCGCGACGTCGACCAGACGCTCAATCGCCTGCTGCTCGTGGAGGGCCTGGTGATCGCCGGCGTGCTTCTCGCGCTGGGCCTGAGCGCCTTCTTCGTCGTGCGCCTGGGGCTGCGTCCGCTCGATCGCATGGAGGTGACCGCGGGCGAGATCGCCGCCGGCCAGCTGTCGCGGCGCGTCAGCCCGGCAACGCCGCGCACCGAGGTCGGCCGCCTCGGGCTCGCGCTGAACGCGATGCTCGAGCGCCTCGAGCAGGCCTTCGCCCAGCGCGAGGCCAGCGAAGAGCGCCTGCGCCAGTTCCTCGCCGACGCCTCGCACGAGCTGCGCACGCCGTTGGCCTCGATCCGCGGATATGCCGAGCTGTTTCGCATGGGCGCGACGCGCGACGAGGCCGAGACGCAGACGGCGATGCGCCGGATAGAGGACGAGTCCAAGCGCATGGGCGTGCTCGTCGAGGATCTGCTCACGCTCGCGCGCCTGGACGAGGCGCCCGAGCTCACCCGCGCCCCGGTCGACCTGGCGGTGCTGGCGCGCGACGCGGTCGAGGACGCCCACGCGATCGCCCCGGATCGGCCGATCGGACTGGACGCACCCGACGCGGCGGTGATCTCCGGCGACTCGCACCGGCTGCGCCAGGTGCTCGCCAACCTCCTGCGCAATGCCCTCGTGCACACGCCGCCCCGCACGCCGGTCGAGGTCTCCGTCTCCCAGGACGAGCAGAACGTCACGGTGAGCGTGCGCGACCACGGGCCGGGCCTGCCCGACGCCGACCCCGAGCGCCTGTTCGATCGCTTCTGGCGCGCCGAGGGCGGGCGCGGGCGCGGCAAGGCCGGCGCGGGGCTCGGCCTATCGATCGTCGGCACCGTGGTGGACGCCCACGGAGGGCGCGTGAGCGCGGGCGATGCCGAGGGCGGCGGGGCGCGGTTCACCGTGGTGCTGCCCAGGGCGCCGTCGCAGGCGACCGCCAGCGCGGCGCAGGCTCCCTGACGCCGGCCGTCCGTCGAGACGCTCGCGCTGACATTGACAGCCAAAAGAGCCCGCAAACGCGGGCCTTTTCGTTCTCAGGGTCCTCTCAGGATGCGCACAGAGTCGGCCAAGGTTGGGTCTGGATACTGCTCTCAGATCGCAAACCGACCGAAGGAGCATCATGTCCCTCTCGCTTCTCATCACGATCAACGTCCTCGCCGACATCGCCCTGCTCGCCGGCCTCGCGCACGTGATGTCGCATGCGGCGCGCCTGACGCCCCACGTCCGGTCGACCGATGCGGCGCAGCCCCCTGCGGGTCGGCCGACGGCGGCCAGACGACGCTACTCGCCTGCGCCGCGCTCGGCGCGCGGCGAGCTTGCCCGGATTCATGGCGCGGCCGCCGGTCATGGCGGCCCTCACACGCCGGCCGCGGACCAGTCGTGAGCCGGTGTCCCTGTCGTTCACGCATCTGAGCGGCCTGCTGGCGACGGCCGCCGGGCCGCATTTGTTCTGGATCACCAGCCGCGCGGCCGGGAGCGCGGCGCTGATCCTCTCGAGCGTCTCGGTGTGCGTCGGCTTGCTGATGGGTGGACGCGTGCTCAAACGGCGCTGGCCCGACCTGCGGGTGACGCACGAGGCGCTCTCGCTGGCGACGCTCGCGGCGATCGCGGTCCACGGGCTGGCGCTGCTCGGCGACGGATTCCTGAATCTGAGCCCCGCCGACATCAGCGTCCCCTTCGTCAGCGGCTATGAGACTCTCTGGACGACGACCGGGATCGTCGCCTTCTGGGCGTTGCTGGCGCTCGGGCTCTCCTACTACGCCCGCGCGCGGATCGGCGTGCAGCGCTGGCGCGTGTTGCACCGCTTCACCGCGCTCGCGTGGATTCTCGGCATCGTGCACTCGCTCGGCGAGGGCACCGACGCCGGGCAGGCCTGGTTTCTCGCGATGACCGCGATCGTCGTCGTGCCGGCGCTCGGCCTGCTGTTGGCGCGGTGGCTCGGATCCGCGGCGCCATCCGGACCGGATGTGCCATCGCGATCAGCGGCGCCATCGAACACCGTCTCCGCGCTCAGGAAGCTCCCAGGCTGAGTCCAGCCTGCTCCCACGGAGCGCCCCCAGACTCCAGGCTGAGTCCAGCCCGCTCCCACGGAGCGGCCCCGGACTCCGGAGCGCATCCCGACAACGACTTAGGAGCGACCATGGCCCCCAGCGATTCGCCTCCACCCCGACCAACCTCCGACCACAGCCCGCCGCCGCGCGACGCGCGCGCGGCGGCGCAAGGAAAGCGCGCAGCGCTCCGCCGGCGCGCGCGACGGATCCGCCGCTCCGTCGCGGCCGTCACCGCCGCGCTGTTCTGCGCCCTGTTCCTGGTCGTCTACGTGCAGCTCGCCTCAGGACACGATCCCGCACTCTCGGCGGCGCCGAAGGCCAGCAGCACCGCCGCCGCAAACACGGCCGCGGGCGCACAGGAAACGTCGACGACGGGCTCCTCGGGCGGATCCTCTGAAGCTGCGAGCAGCTCCGGCGAATCGCAGGGCAGCGAATCGTCGTCGGCCGGCACGGAATCGAGCGGCAGCGAATCCAGCAGCACTTCGAGCAGCGGTGAAGCCAGCGGCGAATCGAGCAGCTCCGTGAGCCCGGTGACGACGTCACAGTCGTGATGAGCGCCGGCGAGGTCAGCGAGCGCTTTGACTGCTTCGGGTCCTCCTGCGCGGCCCTCGTCACCGGCTCCGGTCGCCAGGGTTCGGCGCGCGAGGCCGTCGAGCTCGTCCGCCGCCGGCTGGAGGCCTGGCACGAGAGCTTCTCGCGCTTCATCCCCGGCAGCGAGCTCTCGCGCTTGAACGAGGACCCGCGCTGGGAGGTGCCGGTGAGCGCGATGATGGCGCGCCTGGCACAGACGGTGCGCGTCGCCGCGCAGCTGACCGACGGCCTGGTCGACGCGACGCTGGTCGATCAGATCGAGGCGGCGGGCTATGCGGCCGATCTGGACGAGCCCGTCGGGCTGTCGGACGCGCTCGCGCTCGCGCCGCCGCGCCGCCCGGCGGCCGGCGGCTCTGCCGCGTCGTGGCAGAGCATCGAGGTGAACCTCTCGCAGCGCATCGTCACGCGCCCGCCAGGGGTCAAGCTCGACAGCGGCGGGCTCGCGAAGGGCCTGTTCGCCGATGTGCTCGCCGAGCGACTGTCCAGCCATGCAAGCTTTGCGGTCGACTGCGCAGGCGATCTGTCGATCGGCGGCGCCGGCGCAGTCACGCGGGCGATCGAGGTGCAAAGTCCGTTCGACGGGCGCACGCTGCACACGTTCCAGCTGCGGCGGACAGGCGTGGCCACCAGCGGGATCGGGCGGCGCAGCTGGCTGGACGACTACGGGCGCCCGGCTCACCATCTGCTGGACCCCGCGACCGGCCGGCCGGCGTTCACCGGGATCGTGCAGGTCACCGCGCTGGCCCCCAGCGCGCTGATCGCCGAGATCCACGCCAAGGCGGCGATCCTCAGCGGGCCGCTCCAGGCGCGCGCCTGGCTGCCGCGCGGCGGCGTGATCGTGTTCGACGACGGCTCGCACGAGGTGATCGCGCCGCCGGGCGAAGTCACGCTCAGCCAGCTCTCAGGCTACGCGCAGCGGCCTTTCAGCCGGGCGTCCCACGATGCATGACATGAGCGATCTCAGCCCACGTGCAGACCTCCTCGGCGCGGATCGCAGCGATCGCGTCCGACGGGCGGCCCCGTCGACATCTCCCGCGCGACCTGCCGACGTGGAGATCGTCATACCGGTGCACAACGAGCGCCGTGCGCTCGAGCGCAGCGTGCGCCCGCTGCACCGACCTGCGCGGGATCATGCGCCTGCGCGGCGCGACACGCGCGCGGCGGAC
>JAXDGQ010000128.1:0-5810 GCA_034664965.1 Solirubrobacteraceae bacterium
CGCGCTGCATCGCGTCCTCCACCGGGACCGTTCCGGCAAGCGCATCAGCGAGGCCGTGCGTCCCGCCGAGGCCCAGCATGGCTGCTTGGGCAGGTCGCCGGAAGTTCGCCTCCACCACGACCGTACGCTCGCCGGCGTCTCGCTGGATCATCGCTAGATCCGCTGCCAGCATCGACTTGCCGTCGCCCGGATCGGCGCTGACGAACGCGATCACACGCCCCGGGCCCTGCGTCTGAAGCGATCGGTCGGTCGTGTGGGCGAGCTCGAGCGCGGTATGCAGCCGTCGAAGCGGCTCGAGCAGCTGCACGGAGGGCCGTGGACCGCCTTCGCTGCGCACGATCGGCCGCCTGACCTTCGGCAGCGCGGCCATGATCGGCAATCTGAACACGGACTCGACCGCCGCGAGCGTGCGAAGGCGCCGGTCGAAGCGGCTCAGGACGTAGGCGGCAATCGAAGCGAGCACGAGCCCGACGACGAAACCGAAGATCGCGTCCTTTCTCGGCTTGGGAGAGAGCAGCAGCGCGGAGTTCTGCTTGGCCGGCTTGACTTGCTGCGCCGCGTTGGCGCCCAAGCTCGATTCGAGCTGATTGATCTTGGAGCTGAGATTGGCCGCCTGGATGATGCTGCTCGTGCTCGGTCCTTTTGCCGCAGAGTTGCCCGAGGCCGCAGTGCCTTCGCCGGCGCCGGTTTTGCCTTTCGCCGCTTTCGGAGTTTCCGTGGGCCCGCTTGTCAGTTCGATCCGGCGCAGCTGACGTCGACTGATGGCGATGGCCTTTTCGATTCCGCGCTGGTGAATGCCGTTCTGCCGCCTGATGTAAGTCTGTGCTGTGAGGTTGGCGAGCAGCGCGGCGTTCTTGCCGCTGTGCGCTTCCGAGGTGATCGCTATGAATTCGCTTTTTTCTTCTGCCTTCGCCCGCACCTTCGACGACCGCGCGAGGGCCCCTTTGTGTTCGGCGCGCAGGCGCCGCCGAACTTTTTCGACCACGATCAAGTTGATGATCGCGACCTGCCCGGTGGAGGTCGTCCCGCGCGCCTTGCTGGAGGCCTTTTCACCCAGGCCCTGTTCTTCAGAGCCCGCGCCGAGGTATACCTGCGTCGTCGCCTGGTAGGTCGGGCGCTGGTGCTTGAAATACAGATAGCTGGCAACCCCCACGACGATTGCGACAGCGAGGATTAGCCACTTGCGTGCCCAGATCGGAGCGAAGATGGCGGTGGCATCGGTGGTCTCGTTCATCGAACTGCTTCGTCCATCCATGGCCGCGGAAGGGTCCGCCATCATATCCGTTGGGCTTACCCGGAGCTAAAGACTAGCGCGGGCGCAATCGCGAGATCCGCGGGCAAGGATTCCTGCAAGCGGCCCCTGCTGGCGTGTTCTGGGAGCCCCCTCGCGCGAGCTGACGGGCTCGCGTGGAGCGCGCCGGCGCAGCTAGCGAGAGCGGCTCATCTGCACTGACGAGCACACCGGGTCCCGTAGTATGCGACGCCGTGTCGAGCCTCCGGAGAAGCCCCCAGGCATGAGAGCATCGTGCGCCCCAGGAGCGCGTCGTTCATCGGCGCGGCAGAGACCTTCACGGCGGCGGACGCGGAGATGACGCCGCGCGAGGACCGCGGCGGTGTGGTCTGCTTCGCAACGCAGGGTCGGGGGCACATCGAGGGCGAGCGCATCAGGGTGCTGCTGGACTCGCTCGCGCCGGATGAGTTTGCCTTCGACCGCGCCCACAAGCTCCGCTCGGCGATCGCCCTCTTCAGGAAGGCGCGAGCTCAGAGGCCCGAGCTGATCGTGATGGAGGGAACCGGCACGGCGGGCGGCCTGACCCTCCTGGCCGTCGATGCCCTGCTGGGCGTGCCGTTCGTCTTCTCCAGCGGCGACGCTGTGGGGCCTTACCTGGGACTTCACTCGCGCCTGCTCGGACTGCTGGGCACGGTGTACGAGCGGCTGCTCTGTCGGCGCTGCGCAGGGTTCGTGGGTTGGACGCCCTATCTGGTGGGACGCGCTCTCACCTACGGCGCGCCGCGCGGGATGACCGCTCCAGGCTGGACGCGCAACGAGCCCTCGGCAGGATCGCGCGAGCGGGTGCGCAGAGCGCTCGGGGTCTCCGACGACACGCTGCTCGTGGGCCTGGTCGGTTCGCTTCACTGGAATGACAAGGTCGGTTACGTGTACGGCGCCGAGCTCGTTCAGGCCGTCCGCAGGGTGCAGCGGCGCGATCTCGTCGTTTGCATCGTCGGCGACGGCGACGGACGTCGGCACCTGGAGGAGCTCGCGGGAGACGATCTCGGCACGCGTGTCCTGCTGCCGGGTCGCGTCGCGCCTGAGCAGGTGCCGGACTTCCTCTCCGCGTTCGACGCCGGCAGCCTCTCCCAGAGCGTCGACAGCGTCGGTTCGTTTCGCTACACCACCAAACTGAGCGAGTACGTCGCTGCCGGCCTTCCGATCATCACCGGCGAGGTTCCCCTCTCATACGATCTCGACGACGGTTACTTCTGGCGGTTGCCCGGAGACGCTCCGTGGGGATCCGTCCACATCGACGCGCTGGTCGGGTTCCTCCAAGGACTCAGCCTCGAGGAGGTCGCTCGCCGGCGCGCCGCCGTGGCCGCGTCGGAAAGCGATCGGTTCGAGCGACCCGTGCAGCAGCAGCGGATGCACGACTTCATCAAGGACATCCTCGCCGAGCGCGCTCGCGACGCTTGAGCGGCGCCGGGGCCGCCTCAGCTCGGCCTGGCCGGGAGGCTCGCGTACAGCGCGTCGTGCCGCTGGACCATCTTGTCCCAGCTGAACTCCAGCGCGGACGTGCGCGCAGCAGTTCCCAGGCGCTCGCGCAGCTCCGGGCTCTGCGCGAGCTCACCCAGGCGTTTGGCGATGTCGCGCGGCTCACGGCTGATCAAGAACCCGTTACGGCCGTCCTGCACTAGCTCGCGGATGCCGTTGACGGGGGTTGCGAGCATCGGCAGCCCGCTGGCCGCAGCCTCGAGAGCCACGAGGGGGAACGCCTCGTAGCTCGTCGGGAACACGAACGCGTCGGCCGCCTGGTACAGCGGAGCCACGTCGCGCGAGACACCGTGCCAGTGGACCGCGCCGCCGACACCGAGCCGGTCGGCGAGCGCTTGGTAGCGATCGCGATCGCCGGCGCCAACGACGAGCAGATCCCAACCGTCCACGAGAGCCAGCGCTTCGATCACCGGCTCGAGGCCCTTGCGGTCCCACTCGCTGCCCACGAAGATGGCCAGGTTGCGATCCTCGGCGAGCTCCAGCACGCGGCGAGCCTCCTGGGCCTCCTGATCGCGCGAGCCCGGGGCGAAGGCGTCGATGTCGACGCCGTTCTGGATCGTGCCGACGCGGTCGGCGAGCTTCGGGAAATAGCCCCGCAGCTCCTCGGCCACTCCCTCCGAGGCGCAGACGAATCGACGCGGATCGTTTATCGGGAAGCAGACGCGCTCGGCGATTCGCCCGAGCAGCCCGGATGCTTTGACGTTCATCGCATACAGCCAGTTGGAGCGACTCGGCGTCGCGGGACCGACCTGTTGGCAGTATTGGATGGCGATCACATCCACCGGGTTGAGCACGATCGCCCCCATCGCCTGCACGAGGCCTTTCCGCCATCGGCGGACCGCGAGCGTCCCCGCGACCATGAACCACGGATAGCTCAGCACGAAAGGGCGACTGGGACCCCGAACGCGCCGAAAGGTGACCCCGGAGTCGGCTGGAAGATCGCATTCGTAGGCGATTACGGTCACGGCGTGCCCGCGGCGCCGCAGGCCGAGGGCCAGTTCACTGATGATCCTCTCCATGCCGCCAACCGGTCCCACGTGGTGGGCGACGAGCGTTATCTCACCACGAAGCTGGGTCGGCGCGCCATCGGCCTCCTCGGCGTCGCTCGCGTCAACCGTACTGAGCCTCGTGAGCATCACACCTGCAGACCTTTGCGTCGTGCGATGCTCTCGAGCTGCTTGAACAACCGGTCGCGCATCGCTTTGTCGGTGAAGTCTCGCATGAACCGCTCGGCGCCCGCGCGCCCGATCTCACGGCGCAGCTGCGCCGATGAAAGCAGCGGCTCGATCGCGGCCGCGAGTGCCTGCGGAGCGCCGGAAGCGGCGAGCACGCCGGTATGCCCGTGTTCGACGATCTCACGGGGCCCCGCCGAGTTCACCGCGACCACGGGAACGCCTCTCGCCATGCCCTCCAGTAGGACGATCCCGAAGGGCTCGGCCTCAGATGCGTTCACCAAGATGTCCAGCTGATCGATGTAGGGGCCGGCATCGATCACCTGACCGGTCATGGTCACGGCGTCGTCGAGCCCCAGCGAGGAGATCAACCCGGGCAATGAGCTCGCATATGCCGGCGAGAGCCCATGGGCATCGCCTCCGACGAGCACGGTATGGATCTCATGCCCGCGCTCGCGCAGAAGAGCATGGGCCTGGAGCAGTCGATCCTGTCCCTTCCAGGGCTGCAGGCGACCGACGAGCCCGACGATGGGAATGCCCGATGGAAGCTTCATGGGCGGCGGCTCGTCACGGCGCTCGGGCAGGCGCGTGCCCGGTGCGACGACGAAAGTCGGGCGAGCTGGACGCAGGCCGCTCTGCGCGCTGGCCGATGCTTGCGAAGAGCAGCCCACGGCGAGGGCGGGCAGCTTCGTCGCCAGGCGATCGACCCACTCATTCGTCGGCAGGCCGTGTTGCCACCAGATCAGACGGTCACCCATCCCGGCTAGCACCGCCGCGGGCGCGGCGTAGAGATGCATCTTCGGCAGCCAGTTGAGGATCAGGTCGGGCCGGCGGCGACGGATCATCCGCGCGATGCGAACGATCGTCGCGAGCACGCGGTGCGGTTGACGCAGCCGTCCCGCCGGGATGACCTCGACATGAAAGCCATCGGCCACGAGCTCCTCCGCCCACGGGCCCGCTTGCAGGAACACGAGGTCCACCTCGTGTCCAGCCGCCCGCGAACCCTCGAGCGCGGTCTGCAGCATCTCTTCCGAGCCGCCGAGCCTGTTGGCCCAGGGCACAGTTACGAGTATTCGCACAGCTATGAGCCGACGCCGATGCGCGGGATGGCCCGCGTTCTGCTGACACTCATCTGCCCGAGCATAACCGAGCTTGCATCAGCGTCCCGGGCGAGCCGAACGCGCACGCGATCGCTCAAGAGGCTCGCCGCAAGCCACTCGGTCGCACGGCCGGTTAGGGGCTCGATCCGTTGGTCAGCGCCCTATTCTTGGCTGCGATGAGCTCGTCGGCGACCCCCGAGGGATCGGAGACACGACTGACCCTCGCCCACGATTACCTGCTCGTGATGCGGGGCGCCGAGCGGACGTTCGCGGCGATGGCCGACCTGTACCCGCGGGCGCCGATCTTCACCTTGCTATATGACGAAGTCGGGACGGCCGGCCGCTTCGCCGATCATTCGGTCACTTCCTCTCCACTGCAGCGCCTCGGAGTCACCCAGCGCAACTTCAGGCGACTTCTGCCGCTGTATCAAAGCGCCGTGCGACGCCTGAAGCTGCCGCCCAGCGACGTGGTCCTCAGCAGCAGCAGCGCTTTCGCCCATGGTGTCACGGTTCCGGACGGTGCGCTTCACATCTGTTACTGCCACGCCCCCTTTCGCTACGCCTGGACCGAGCAGGCGCGCGCCCTTTCAGAAGTGCCTGCGCCGCTGCGCGTGGCGCTGCGTGTGCAACTCGCCAGAATGCGCAGGCGAGACGTCGCAGCCAGCCGGCTGGTCGACTCCTACATCGCCAACGCCCGCGTGACCCAAGAGCGGATCAAGAGCTTCTACGGGCGGGACTCAACCGTGATCCATCCCCCGGTGGAAACCC
>JAXDGQ010000129.1:0-4009 GCA_034664965.1 Solirubrobacteraceae bacterium
GCGGCCGTCAGGCAGGCGAGCGACATGAAGATCCACAGCAGACCGTGCGCGAGCCCGAGCACGAACGTCAGCGGCTGCGGGCTGCCGGCCGCGAAGGCGCAGATGAGCAGCGCGACGTACACGCACGAATGCACGAACGATGTCCACTTCAGGCGCGTGAACGTCAGCGGCCCGGCGGCTTCGCGAGCGGCCACAGAGCGAGCTGTGGCGTGGCGACCCGCCGCGGCGGAGCGACCTGCGGCGTCGGGGTCGCTGGCGCCGGGGCGGGCGGCGTCGATCACTGCGACAGCCAGCGGGCCATGCGCGGCAGCGCCTCTCCGGCCTCGGGCGGCCAGTCGTCGATCTCGCGCGGCCACCATGCGTACTCGTCGTGCTCGTGATCGGGCGTCACCGCCTGCTCGTCGCCCGCGGCGATCCACGCCTGGCCGACGAACATGACCAGCTTCTGCGGCAGCGAGATCAGCGCCTCGCCGCGCACGCGCTCGGGCGACACCGACCACTCCTCGTCGAGCTCGCGCACGAGCGTTTCCGCAGGGCTCTCGCCGAGATCCACGGCACCCCCCGCGCCGAGCGCCCAGCGTCCGGCCCAGGAGGCGACCCACGGGGCGCGGCGCCCGGCCAGCCAGCGGCCGTCGGCCGAGCGCGTGACGCACAGCGCGGCGACGCTGCGGCAGGCGTCACCGGCGACCAGCCGCAGCGCCCAGCGCAGCGGCTGCAGCTCGATTGCGATCCCGTCCGCGTCGGCGCGGAAGTCGACCAGCCGCGCGGCGACGCCGTCGTGGCTGGGCGAACCGCGGTCGCGCAGGCCCCTGATCGCGTCGTCGGCGGCCTCGGAGTGCGCCGGCGAGGGCTCGAACTCCTCGGCGCGCCAGTGGGCCTTGACCCGGTCGAGCTCCCAGGGCCCACGCGCGAGTATCTGCGGCTGTTCGGTGGATGTTGGCTCGGGACGTGCGGACATTCGCTCGGTGCGCCGATTCGCGCAGCGCTAAGGCTAGTGAGCATAGACTCGCGCGCGTGAATACTCGTCGCTACAAGCACTGGGGCTGGGGCTATGAGGACCAGCAGCCCGCACCCGACGCGCTGCGCCAGACGGCGTCGCTGGCAGCCGAGCATCTGGGGCTGGCGCTCGGGGAGATCGAGACGCCGGTGGCGCTGGAGCAGGTCGACTTGCGCTCGCCGCGCGTGCGACCGCCGGCCGCGCTGGCGGAGGTCTGTCAGAGCGACGACCACGCGCGCGCCTCGCACGCGCTGGGCAAGTCCTACGCCGATGTCGTCGACGGCTTTCGCGGACGCTTTCGCCATCCGCCGGACTTCGTCGCGCACCCGCGCGATGAGACCGATGTCGAGCGGCTGCTGGAGTGGTGCTGCTCAGAGCGCGTCGCGGCGATCGGATTCGGCGGCGGCACGTCGGTCGTCGGCGGTGTGACAGCCGATGTGCCCGGCTCCTACAACGGCGCGATCGCGATCGACCTGCGCGCGCTGGACCGCGTCCTCGAGGTCGATCCGGTGTCGCGCTCGGCGCGCATCCAGGGCGGGGCGACAGGCCCTGGCCTGGAAGCGCAGCTGGGCGAGCACGGCCTCACGCTGCGCCACTTCCCGCAGTCGTTTGAGTACTCGACGCTCGGCGGCTGGATCGCCACGCGCGCGGCGGGACACTTCGCAACCGTATGGACGCACATCGAGGACTTCGTCGAGTCCGCGCGCGCGATCACGCCAGTCGGCGTGTGGCAGTCGCGCCGGCTGCCCGGCTCGGGGGCCGGCGTGAGCCCCGATCGGATGCTCGCGGGCTCGGAGGGCACCCTCGGGCTGATCACCGAGGCGTGGGTTCGCGTGCAGCCGCGCCCGCAGCACCGCCGCTCGGCCGGCGTTCTCTTCTCCGGATTCTCCGCCGGCGCGGAATGCGTGCGTGCGCTCGGCCAGTCCGGTCTGAGCCCGGCGAACTGCCGCCTCATCGACGCGCGCGAGGCGGCGATGACGATGGCTGCCGACGGGACCCGCGCGCTGCTGGTGCTCGGCTTCGAGTCGACCGACCATCCCGTCGACGACGCGATGTCGCGAGCGCTGCAGATCTGCTCTGAGCACGGCGGCCAGGTACCCGCCGACGAGCGCGACGGCCGAGCAGCGAGCGGCGGCGAGGACGCCGTCGGCTCCTGGCGCGACGCTTTCCTCGGCGCTCCCTACGCGCGCGACGTGCTCGTGGCGATGGGCGTGCTCGCAGAGACGTTCGAGACGGCGATCACGTGGGAGCGCTTCGCTGCCTTTCACGAGCGCGTCAAAGCCGCCGGCGAGCAGGCGCTCGGCGAGCTGTGCGGCGAGGGCGGGCGCGTGACGGCGCGCTTCACGCACGTCTACCCGAGCGGACCGGCCGTCTACTTCACCGTGATCGCGCCCGCGCGTCGCGGCGAGGAGGTCGAGCAGTGGGCGCAGAGCAAGTCGGCGGTATCCGATGCGATCCGCGCCGAGGGTGGCACGATCACCCACCACCACGCCGTCGGGCGCGACCATCGCCCGTGGTATGAACGCCAGCGCCCGGATCCGTTCGCCGCGGCCTTCGCCGGGGCCAAGGCGGCGGTCGACCCGCAGCGCGTGATGAACCCCGGCGTCCTGATCGACCCCGGCGTAGCGGCCTCGGTTGCACGATGAGCGGCGCCGCGCCCCGCAGGGCGCCCGCGCGATGAACATCGCCGTGCTCGGCCCCGGCGGCGTCGGCGGCCTGCTGGCCGGCGCGCTGCATCGCGCGGGCGAGCAGGTGACCGTCGTCGCGCGCGCGAGGACCGCCGAGACGATCGCCGAGCAGGGACTGCGCGTGAGCAGCGTGACGCTCGGCGACTTCACCGCCCATCCGCGCGCCGTCTGCAAGCTGAGCGAGCCGGTCGACGCGTTGATCGTCGCCACCAAGGCGGCCGGGCTGCAGGACGCCCTGCGACGGATCGACTGCCGGCCGGCGCTCGTGCTGCCGCTGCTGAACGGGCTCGACCACCTCGCGCTGCTGCGCGAGCGCTTCGCTTCGGACTCGGTGCTCGCCGGGACCATCCGCGTCGAGGCCGACCGGCCACAGGCGGGCATGGTCGTTCACACGAGCCCCTTCCTGCTGGTTGAAATGGCCACGCGCGCGCCACTCGCGCGCGAGGGCATGCGGGCGCTCGCGCGGGCGCTGTCCGCCGCCGGTGTGATGGCGCGCGCGGACTGGCCGATCTCCGCGCGCTCGGAAGCGCAGGTGATGTGGTCCAAGCTCGTGCGCCTGAACGCGCTCGCGTGTACCACCAGCGCCTACGACAAGCTGCTCGGCGAGATCCGCTCGACGCCGGCGCTGCGCGCCGATCTCGAGGGCGCGATCGAGGAGGCGTGCGCCGTGGGGCGGGCCGAGGGCGCCGACGACGTCGACCCGCAGAAGGCGATCGGCGAGCTGGCGCGCGCGCACGCGACGCTCGGCAGCTCGATGCAGCGCGACATTGCCGCAGGGCGCGCGCCGGAGATCGACGCGATCCCCGGCTCGGTGCTGCGCGCGGCAGAGCGCCACGCGATCGGCTGCCCGACGATCGAGCGGCTCGTCGCAACGATCCTCGCGCGGATCGAGGGCTAGGCGCCGACGCCGCGCTGGCGGTCATGGCGCAGGATCTCCAGCAGCTCGGCGTAGGGGCCGACGAGGTAGGCGTCGTCGTCCGGCGCCAGACGCGTGTCGCGTCGCGGGGGGTGCTCCAGCGCGCTCACGCCGGCCGGCGCGCCGGGCGGGGCCGCGCGGCGAATCGCGACGACGCGCACCGTGCCCGGCAGCTCGCGCATCGCCAGGCCGTCGAGGCCGCCGCCCTCGCTCACGCGCAGGCGCGCGAGCAGGAACGGGTGGTTGCCGACGTAGAACGTGAACAGCACGTCCAGGCCCAGCGCCCCGCCGACGAACCACGGAGCGGCGATCGCCGAGGTCGACCACACGTGGCGAAAGCCGAAGCTCTGCTCCAGGCGATGGCCGAGCTGGCGGTCGAACACGCGCAGGACCACCGGCACGTCACCC
>JAXDGQ010000130.1:0-3236 GCA_034664965.1 Solirubrobacteraceae bacterium
CTCGACGAGGCCTACCTCGACCTCGAGGGCCTGCACTCGCCGCGCGCCGCCATGCGCCGTCTCGTCGCCGAGATCAAGCGCGCCACGAGCCTCACCTGCTCGGTCGGCATCGGCCCGAACAAGCTCGTCGCCAAGGTCGCCTCCGACGCCGAGAAGCCCGCCGGCTTCGTCGTGCTCACGCGCGAGCAGGCGTGCGCGCGCTTCGCCGGCGCGCCGCCCGGCCTGATCCCCGGCATCGGCCCTAAGACCGCCGCGCGCCTGGCCGCGCTCGGGCTAAAGACGCTCGCCGCCGTCGGCTCCGCCCCCGAGCAGCTGCTCGTCGAGCGCTTCGGCCCCAACCACGGGCGCGAGCTCGCGCGCCGCGCGCGCTTCGAGCACGATTCCGTCATCGGCGCTCAGCGCAAGGTCGTCTCCGAGTCGCGCGAGCGCACCTTCGATCAGGACGTGCGCGAGTTCTCCCAGCTCGCCGAGTCGCTCGCGGCGATGACGCGCACGCTGTGCGACAGCCTCAGCGCCAACGCCCGCCGCGGGCGCACGATCGGCATCAAGGTGCGCCTCGACGACTGGACGACCGTCACGCGTGCGCACTCGATCGCCGCGCCGACGTGCGAATACGACACCGTCTTCCCCGTGGCGCTGCGCCTGCTGCGCGAGTACGCTCCCGCGCGGCCGGTGCGCCTGCTCGGCGTGCGCGTCGCCGGGCTGACGCACGGCGAGCAGCAGGCCGCGCCCGATCCCGCCGTCGACGGCGCGCCGCAGATGGCATTTCCCGTCTAGCAGCGAAGCTCTGGCGCGGCTGGGTGCGGCGGCGCTAGGATCGCCACATGGCCCTGATCGACGTCGGCGACATCCAGCTCGACTACGAACGCAGCGGCAACCGCAGTGGGCCTCCGCTGCTCTTGATCATGGGCATGAGCGGCACCGCGCTGCACTGGGGCGAGCCCTTCCTCGAGCTCCTTCGCACCGACTTCGACGTGATCGCCTACGACCATCGCGGCGTCGGCGCGAGCACGCCGCTGGGCGGGCACGTCACGATCCGCCAGATGGCCGACGACGCCGCTGCGCTGTTGGCGGCGCTGGCGCTCGACGACGCCAACGTGATGGGCATCTCGATGGGCGGGATGATCGCCCAGGAGCTCGCGCTCAACGATCCCGAGCGCGTGCGCACGCTCACGCTCGGCTGCTCCTATTGCGGCGGCGAGGGCAGCGCGCTGGCATCAGAAGCCGTCATGAGCAAGCTCGCAGCGGCGATGGCCTCGGGCGATCGCGAGCGCGCGCTGCGCGCCGGATGGGAGATCAACGTCTCACAGACGATGGCCGCCGACGACCAGGCCTACGCGGAATTTCGCGAGATCGGTATGCGACGCGCGGTCGCCGTCGCGGTGATCATCGAGCAGCTGCAGGCCTGTGCCGCACACGACACCAACGCGCGGCTGGCGCAGCTGGCGATGCCCACGCTGGTGATCGGAGGCACCGAGGACCACGTGCTGCCGGTGCAGAACGGCCGCCTGATCGCCTCGCGCATTCCCGGCGCGCGCCTGGAGATCTTCGACGGCGTCGGGCACATGTTCTTCTGGGAGCGGCCCGAGCGCTCGGCCGAGCTGGTGCGCGAGCACGCCGCAGTCCCGGCCTGACGTGGCCGAGCCGGACGCCGCTCGATCCCCGGCCGTAGGAGGGCCGCTGGCGATCGACGCCGGCGGCGTGACGCTCGCCGGCGAACAGGTCGGGGAGGGGAAGCCGATCGTGTTGCTGCACGGCCTCACGGCGACGCGCCGCTACGTCGTCATGGGCTCGCGCGCGCTCGAGCGCTCCGGGCACCGCGTCCTCGCCTACGACGCGCGCGGGCACGGTGGCTCTTCGCCGCCGCCCGACTCATCGGACTACGGCTATGAGCGCCTCGCCGAGGACCTGGAGGTCGTGCTCGACGCGCTGGCGATACAGCGCGCGGTGCTCGCCGGCGCCTCGATGGGCGCCCACACCGCAGTGCGCCTCGCGCTCACGCGGCCCGAGCGCGTCGCCGCGCTCGCGCTGATCACGCCGTCGTTTGACCCTGGGTCCCCGCGTGACGAGCACGAGCTCGCGCGCTGGGACGCCCTCGCCCAGGGGTTGCGCGATGGCGGCGTCGAGGGGTTCGTGCGCGCCTACGACCTCGACGAGGTGCCGCCGGCTTGGCGCGAGACGGTGGAGAAGGTGCTGCGCCAGCGCCTTGGCGCCCACGAGCATCCACTTGCCGTCGCCGACGCGCTCGAAGTCGTCCCGCGCTCGCGACCGTTCGAGGGGTTCGAGCAGCTCGGCGCGATCGGCGTGCCGACGGTGATCGTCGGCAGCCGCGACGAGGCCGACCCCGGGCACCCGCTGGCCGTCGCCGAGCGCTACTGCCAGGCGATCGGTGGCGCGACGCTCGTCGTCGAGGATGCCGGGCCGCGCGCCCGCTCGCCGATCGCCTGGCAGGGAGGGCAGCTCTCGCGGGTGATCGCCGAGCTAGCCGGGCGCTCAGCGCCGTGACGAGCCAGCGTTATCATGGGCCAGAGCAGTATGGGGCACAACGCTCATCCGAAAGGGACTGCCTCTGAGACGCTGGATCGCATCCGCAGGGGCGGAACACACCTGATCCTCGCCGCCCAGCGATCGCTCGGGGAAACCAGGGCGCTTCTGGACGACGGCGACTTTCAAGGGGCAATGAAGGCCGCGGCGCGGCTCCACGAGAAGATCAACGCCCTGGCCGTAGCCGAAGGCTCGCTGGCAACCGTCTCCGACGCGCGTATCTTGAAGTGCAGCGACATCGAGGTGGGTATGACGCTGTCCGACGTGGGCGAAGTCACGGCGGTCGAGCCATGCTCATGCGGCCAGGAGCATTGCGACAGGATCGTCCTGACGCTCGATGATCAGTCGGTCAGCTTCCCCGCCGACGCTGAGATCATCGTCGCCGCGCCGTTATCACAGTAGACCGACGGTTTCAAACGCCGGCCCTCACGAAAGCCTCGCAGGTTGCGGGGTCTCCGCTTGTGCGCGGCGCTTCGAGAGAGTAATGCGTATCGCTACAAATCGAGGAACAAGTCGAACCAACAAACAAGTCGAACCAACAGGACAGGTGAAGGTCATGTCAAGAATCATCGTCGTCCCCGACTCCGCCGAGCCACAGCTCGAGGGTTGCCCTGTTCTCATGGATGAGGAAGTCCAGCCCGAGCACGTGCAGGACAACCACTCAGCCCACCAGCTGATAGAGCGCCTGGCCT
>JAXDGQ010000131.1:0-3459 GCA_034664965.1 Solirubrobacteraceae bacterium
CCACGATGCGCGAAAGCGCGACGATCGGGATCGGCGCCGGGCAGATGAGCAGGGTGGACGCCGTGCGCATCGCGATCGAGAAGGCGCAGGCCTTTCAGCCCCGGCTGCTCGCCGGCTCGGTGCTCGCCTCCGATGCCTTCTTCCCCTTCGCCGACGGCCCAGAGCTGGCAATCGCCGCGGGCGTCACGGCGATCGTGCAGCCCGGCGGGTCGGTGCGCGACGAGGACGTCGTCGCCGCCGCGCAGCAGGCCGGCATCGCGATGGTCGCGACCGGCGTGCGTCACTTCCGCCACTGAGCGCACGGCGCGAGATCGACTGCGCCGCGCCCGCGTCCGGCCCGGAAGGGGACTTGACGTTTGCTAGATAACGATATATCGTGAACGTACTTTGATAGTTCACGATAGGAGAACGAGATGCATGCAATTCATTCGACCGGCGAGGGACGCTGCGCACGCGGCGGCCACTCCGAGACCGGTCATCACGACCTCGGCATACTCCGCCTGGCGATGAGCCACCACGCGGGATCCGGCCAGCCCGGAGGCCCCGGCGGCGGCCGCGGGCGCCATCGTCATCGCGGCTTCGGCGGCGGGGGGGAGGGCGGCTTCGGCCCCTTCGGCCCCGGCGGCGGACCGCGCGGCCGCGGGCGCAAGGCTCGCCGTGGCGACATTCGCACGGCGGCCCTGCTGCTGCTCGCGGAGGAGCCGCGCAACGGCTACCAGATCATGCAGGAGGTGCAGGAGCGCAGCGACGGCGTCTGGCGCCCGAGCCCCGGTTCGGTCTACCCGGCGCTGGCGCAGCTGGAGGACGAGGGCCTGATCCGTTCGGAGGAGGCCGACGGGCGCAAGCACTACGCGCTCACCGACGACGGGCGCGCGCACCTGCAGCAGCGCGCCGCCGACAGGCCCGCGCCGTGGGAGCAGATGAGCGGCGAGGTCTCAGACGTGGCGCACGAGCTGGGAAAGCTGATGCGCGAGGTCGCCTTCGCCTTCGCGCAGGTCATGCGCACGGGCGGCGAGGAGCAGATGGGCAAGGCACGCGGGGTGCTGACGGCAGCGCGACGCGACCTCTACCAAATCCTCGCCGACGGCGAGCCGCACACCGGCGAGGAGAGCTAGTCGATCGCCTTCGCCGCGACGCCGAGCAGGGGGTCGTCGTCGCTGGACTCGTGCGACTCGGCGGCAACGCGCATCGCCTCGCTGAGCTGCGCGCTGTCGCCGAGCGCCTGGCGTTCGGTCAGCGGCTGCAGGACGCCGCGCAGGGCGAGCATCGGCCCGATCCAGCGTGGCGACCACACGCGCGCGGAGCGCCGTTCGATGCCGCGCTCGATCGCATCGATCGCCTTCGACAGAGGGGCGGGGTTGCGGATGAAGCCCGGCAGCCGATCGGTCATCGCCTGCGCAGAGGGCTCGGCGAAGGCCGCGCGGACGAGGTCGGTGTCGAGGAAGCCGAAGTACGCGCAGCCGACGGCGGCGCCGCTCGGCGCCGTCTCCATCCGCAGCGCATCCGAGAGCGCCTCGACGCCGGCCTTGGCGGCCGTGTACGGGCCCATCATCGGACCGTGCGAGATGGCGCTGAGCGAGGAGATGTTCAGCAGGTAGCCGCGCTGGCGCGTGACCTGCTCGATCACGGCGCGGTCGGTGCGCCAGACGCCGAGCAGGTTGACGGCGAGCGTGCGCTCGACCTGCTCGATCGGCGCCGTCGCCAGGGCGCCGGTGTAGGCGATGCCGGCGTTGGCGATCGCCACGTCGATCGCGCCGAAGCGCTCGACCGTCGCCTCGACCGCACCCTGCAGCGCCTCGAAGTCCGTCACGTCGGCCTCGAAGCTCGCCGCGCGGTCGCCGAGCTTGGCGGCGTTCTCCTCCAGGCGCTCGGGCTCGAGTCCGACGAGCGCCACGTTGGCGCCCTTGGCGTGCAGGCGCTCGGCTGTGGCCTTGCCGATCCCTCGCGCCGCTCCGGTGATGAACACGGTGCGGCCCTTCACGTCATAGGTGGACGCGGAGCGGCTCACGTGGCCACACTACCTCACGATCGAGCGCTGCGGTCAGGCGCTGGCGTAAGGCTCGCACGCTCCCGGCGGATCGCTCGTTCTCCTGGCCCGTGCGGGGGGGCTGACGAGCTGAGGCACGCCCGTCTCACCAAGACAAGCCGCGCGACTGGTCGATGCGTCCAAATCAGGCTCCCGGGCGTCACGCCCGGCTGGGCGCCAGACGAATGTTCCTCTCATGGAGCGAGTCTCCGAGCGGGCGATGCTGGCGATGTCTGGCATCGAGCCGCGCGACGAGCACGACATCCGCATCTGGACGCCCATCGCGATGTGGCTGGCCGGCTCTTGCACGATCGGGATCGGGACGATCCTGCCGCACGGCGGCAGGCTGCACGTCGCGCAGCTGCGCGGCGTGGTCGCCTTCGGCCTGTTCGCGGCGCTGCTCACATTCGTGGTCTTCCGCCCGCTCTCCAGTCGCGCGCTGTATTTGATGACGAACATCTTCACGGCGCTCGGGTCGCTGACGGTGTGGTTTGCGTGTCTGTGGTCCGGCGGTGCGGGCAGCGGCTTTCTCGAGCTGTACTTCTTTCCCGCGCTGTACGCCGCGTATTTCTTCAGGGTCCGCGAGGCGGTCGCGCAGCTCGCGCTGACCACGCTGCTCGCGGCGTCGCCGCTGCTCTATGACGGCGCGCCCCTGCAGGCGCAGTTCCCGGGCCACCTGGCCGTTCTGACGACGGCGCTGTGGGGGATGGCCGCGGCCGTCGGCTATCGCAAGCGCCGCCTGCTGCTGGCCGAGCAGCTGTCGCGCCAGCGGGCGATGTCGGATCCGCTGACCGGCCTGTACAACCTGCGCGCGCTGCGCGAACGCGCCGCGCTGCATCCGCCGGGGGAGGGCTCGGGTGTGCTCGTGCTCGACATCGACGACTTCAAGCAGGTCAACACGGCCTACGGGCACACCGGGGCCGACGAGCTGCTGCGCCATCTCGGCGCCGGCCTGAGCGAGTTGAGCGATCGGCGTGACTGCGTGGCGCGAATCGGCGGCGACGAGTTCGCGGTGCTCGTGTCCGGCACGACCGAAGGCGGGCTCGAACGGCTTGCCGCCGGCTGCGCCCAGGCCGTCGGCGACGCGGCGACGAGCGCCGGGCTGCACGGCCCGGCCCCTTCGGGAAGCGTTGGGTACGCGATGTGGCCGGCGGACGGAAGGACGCTCAGCGCGCTGCTTGGCGTCGCCGACGAGGCGATGTTCCGCGCGAAGGCCAGCAAGGATCTCGCCGGCCGCCGGGCGGTCGGGGCGGCAAACGGCGCCCCCAGTGCGGCCGCCGGCGCGGGCGGCTCATCGGGCGGCCCCGCCGTCGCGGGGCCGCGTCCTCGACTCGTCGACGAGGCGTCCACCGAAGGTCCCGGCGCCCGCAGGGGCGCTGGCCGGCGTACGCGCCGGTGGGGACCGCGGCCCCCGAGGGCGATCGCCGCAGCCG